>JAEUIB010000396.1 GCA_016795255.1 Planctomycetota bacterium | reverse complement strand
ACACCGTCGTCGGGGCCTATCCCCGCGCGTTGGACGTCGCCGACATGAACAGCGACGGACGCACCGACATCGTGGTCGCTAGCGAGAGCGCCGCTCTCACGATGGTGCTGAACCAGAGCAGCGCCGCGTACGTGCTCGCGTACGGCTCCAATCCGACGCAGTGCAAGGGCAGCGGCGGGTTCGTGCCGCGGCTGCAGTCGACGTGCTGCCCGGCGCCGAACCAGACGATCACGATCACGCTCGATCGCGCGCTCGGCGGCTCGAGCGCGATCGCGTTCTTCGGTCTCACGCAGTCGGCGATCCCGATCCCGGGCACGGTCGATTGCTTCCTGCGCGTCGCTCCGCTGTTGCCGTTGTCGTTCTCGTTGCCGCTGTTCGGCTCAGGTCCGGGCAACGGCGCGATCTCGTTCCCGGCGACGATCCCGCCCGGTTCGTTCGGCGTCGCGATCACGATGCAGGCGTTCGTGCTCGATCCGGGTGGTCAGCTCGGCTTCACCGCGTCGAACGGCCTCGAGATCTTCGTGCCCTGATCGACAAGGTGTGCGAGGCGGCGCCGGACCTTCGGCGCAGTGGATCCGCGGCCATCACGCGCCCATCGCGCGATGCAGCCGCTGACGACCTCGATGCACCGCGACCTTCACGGCCGCGATACTGATGCCGCATTCGCGTGCGATGTCGCGATAGCTGAGCCCGCGCGCGAACCGCAGGAACAGCAACGAGCTCTCGTACCGCGTCAATCGCGTCATCGCGCCCCAGACCGGCTCGGGCGTTTCGGCGACGCTGCCTTCCGCCGGCAGGATCGGCGGCGCGTCGACGACCGATTCGGGCTCGACCAACTCGTGCTCGCTGCGCGTCTCGCGTCGCCGTGCATGATCCACCGCGAGGTTCTGCGACACGCGCCGCAGCCAGCCGAACACGTCGGCGCAGCCCTCGAGCTGCCACAGCGACTGATGCAGCCGCACGAACGCCTCTTGGGCCAGATCCTGCGCGCGGTGGACGTCGCGCACGTGCCGGCGCGTCGCCGCGACGAGGCCGCGCCAATGGCGCTGGAACAAGGTCGTGAACGCGTCGCGGTCGCCGAGCCGCGCCGCCGTCACGAGTTCGTTGTCGGTCCGACCGTCGGTGCGCACGTCCATCGTCCGTTCCCTTCCCACGAGCCGGCGCGCGACGCGAACGGCCGCGCGGCCGGAGCGAGGAACGCGTGCGATGCGTCGCGGTTACCGCGAAGACGGAGATGCGATCGACGGAGCGAAACAACCGCGGAGGCGCGGGGATCGAGCGAACGCGGTCGTCGCCCGGCGCGTCACGCCGTCAGCGATTCGACGGCCGCCCGGATCCGCTGCGTGAACGCCGCCGCGCACGCGCGGCGCGTCGTCGCGTCGGGCGGGCAGTCCGGTGCGGCGAGCGGCGCGCCGAGCACGATCGACACGCGCACGGGCCTCGGGAAGCGCGCCCCCTTCTTCAACGCCGCGAACGTGCCCTCGATGCGCACGGGCACGACCGGCACGCGACGCCGGATCGCGAGCACGGCCGCGCCGGTCTTGAATCCATGCAGCGTGCCGTCGGCGCTGATGCGCCCCTCGGGGAAGATGCCGACGGCGGCTCCGCGTTCGAGCACGGTCGCCGCAGCGTCGACCGCGCCGCGATTGCCGCCTTCGTCCCGCACGGCGATCGCGCGCATCAGTTGGAAGAACGGTCGCAACAGCGGCCGGCGGTACCACGCGACCGTCATCATGAACACGATGCGGCGCGGCAGCGCGGCTTGCAGCACGAGCGGATCGAGCAGCGAGCAGTGATTGGGCGCGAGGATCACCGCGCCGTGTGGCGGCAGGTGTTCGAGGCCGCGCACGCGCAGACGGAAGTACGGGCGCAGCACGAGATCGCCGAGCAGGAACCGCACGACCCGATACAGGCAGCGATTCCACGCTCCGGCGCCGGTTTCGTCGTTCTCGCGCACGCGTACTCGCGGGTTCGAACCCGGTCGTCGCCTCTCAGCCCTTCTTGGCTTCGAGCGCCCAGCTCGAGTCGGGGTACTCGCGCACCACGCGCTGCAGCAGCGTCTGCGCGCGCGCCTTGCTCTCGGGACCCTCGACCTGCTGGAAGCACTTCGCCGCGAAGTACATCGCTTCGGGCTGCTCGGCGGACTGGTCGTTGTAGACCGTGTAGACCCGCAGGAAGCAGAACAGCGCGTCCTTGTATTTCTTCTGCTCGTAGAGCGCGCGGCCGAGCCCGTTGTACGCCCCGGCGACGATCTCGGCCGACGACGCGGCGCGCTCGTCGACGATGTTCTGGAAGAACTGCGTCGCGTTCGCGGTGTCGCCGGTCGCGATCATCGCGCGACCGATCCGCAGGCGAGCCTGCGACGCGACCGACGGATACGTCTTCTCGGTGGCGGCGGCGATCGCGTTGTACTTCGCCAGCGCGCCGGACGGGTCCTTGTGCTCGTCGAGGATCGCGAGCTGCAGTTCGGACTCGTGCTTGAAGCGCTCGCCGAACTTCGCGGAGTCTTTCAGCAAGGTGTCGAACGCGTCGCGCGCGTTCTTCTCGTCACCCTTGCGCGCGAACGTGAGCCCGCGGTTCAGCCGGGCCAGCGGCACGTAGCGCGAGTCGGGCTGGTTCTTGATCAGGTCGTCGTAGGCCGCCACCGCGTCGCCGGACATCCCGCCGATGCGGTACGCCTCGGCCGCCATGTACTTGCACTTCGCGGCGAAGCCCTTCTTCGACTCGACCTCACCCGCCGCGACGATGAACAGCCCGGCCGCCGCCTTGGCGTCACCGACCCCGAACGCGTCCATCGCCGCGAGGAACTCCTCGGGCGGCTCGGAGTACTCGACGTCCGCGATCAGCTCGGCCGCGTACGACTGCGGCTGCGGCACGCCCTTGCGTCGGTACTCGACCTTCTCGGTCGTCTCGTTGATCACCGTCACGCTGTCGACCGGCTTGCGCCCGTCCACGAACTTGATGGTGTCGGCGCTGGCCGAGACGACGGTGACGAACGCGAACGAGGCGACGAGGAGGTTGCGCATGGCGGGCGTTCTGTAGGAGGAAGCGGATGACGGGAAACCACCGAATCCAGAACGGATGAACTCCGGCGGAGTTCGACCCGGCCCGGGGCGGGGAAACGTGGGAATGTAAGTACGGCCGGGAACCCGGTCAACGGGGCCCATGCCCCGGCGGGTACCGACCCCCGGGGGGATCGGCGGTCACTTCCTGCGCAGTTGGACGAACTCGGCGGCGACGCTGATCGCGATCTCTTCCGCCGACCGCGCGCCGATGTCCAAGCCGATCGGCGTCTTCACGCGCTTCACGAACGACTCGGCGACGCCTTCGTCGCGGAGGTCCTTCGACAGCGTCACCCATTTGCTCTTGCTGCCGATCATGCCGAGGTAGCGCGGTTCGACCCGGCGCGCCGCGAGCGCTCGCAGGACCGCGAGGTCGTCCTTGTGCCCGCGGGTCATGATCACGACGAACGCGTCGGCGTCGATCGACAACGTCGCGATCGCGTCGTCCCACGCCGCGGCGAGCACGTTCGCCGCCTTCGGGAAGCGCACGGGCGTCGCGTACTCGTCGCGATCGTCGACCACCGTGAACCGGAAGCCCGCGGGCTGCGCGGCCTCGACCAACGCGCGGGCGACGTGCCCGGCGCCGAAGACGTAGACGTTCGGCACCACGACGGGCTCGATGAACAGTTCGATGCGGCCGCCGCAGACGAGGCCGGTCTCGGGGTTGTCGTGTTCGTTGAGGTCGACGGAGAAGCGCTGCGGGCGCTCCGTCGCCATGACGTCCTTCGCGCGGGTGTAGACCTCGGCCTCGACGCAGCCGCCGCCGACCGAGCCGATCCCGGTGCCGTCGCGCTTGATCAGCAGCTTCATCGTCGCTTTGCCGGGAGTCGATCCCTGCGTCCCGATCACGGTGCAGATCGCGGCGGCGCCGCCCTCGGCGTGGATCCTTGCGAGTTCGTCGTAGATGGCGCGCATCGGGGGCTCGGGAACGCGGAACGGTGGGCGAGGATACGCGCCGCGTCGCACACGCGGCCAGTCTCCGTCCGGATTCGGCGGTGTTCCGCGAACGGCGAGTGGAACGCACGGGGGGCGCGGCGACGGGGCAGGCCGAAACTCGCGCTTCCGTCGCGACGCGCTCGTCTGGCAGACTCCGCCCCATGCTCTCCGCGTTCGCTCTCCTCGTCGCGGCGAGTGGTCTCTCCGATCCCATGCACATCGTGACGTTGCGTCAGGACGTGCTGGGAGCGACGCAACCGCTCGACCTGCGTGTCCACCCGCCGCTTCCGGCGACGGGCTCCACCCTCGATCCGCCGACGACCTCGGACGGGACGTTCTTCAATGCGGCGGGCGGTGCGGCGGGCACGAACTCGCTCCAGTGGGTGTTCCCGGCCGATCGCAACGGCGACGGCAAGGACGAACTGGTCGTCGTGCAGCGCAAGGCGGCGAAGTCCGGCGACTACTTCCGCGTGCTGCTCTACGGGCCGCCGAAGACGCTGGACGGCAGCGTCGGCTCCGCGATCGCGTCGTCGAAGGGCAAGAGCGCCGGCAACGCCGTCGGCGAGAACCGCGTCGTGCTCGCCGGCGCCATCGATCACGACGGCAACGGCAAGTCCACGTTGTTCCTCGTCCGCGAAGCGCTCGACGGCACGCAATTCCTCGAGCTCCGTACGCTGCCGGCGAAGAAGAACAAGAAGGTCGGCGCCGTGTTCGCGTCGGACGCGACGTTCGGATCGGTCGCGGATGCGAACGTGCTCGGATGCGGGGCCGACGTCGACGGCGACGGTGACGAAGAACTGGTCGTGCTGCGGCGGACGCCGGGACAGCCGGACCGACTCCTCGTGTTCGAGCCGCCGACGATCGTCGGCGGCGAAACCGGTGATCCGATCGCCAGCGACCTCGACGTCGCCGACGGCGGACTGACGAACCTCGCGCTCGGCCGCACGGACCGCGAAGGCGACGGCATCGACGAGTTGATGCTGCTGCGCACGGCGATGCTCCAGGGCCGCTCGATGCACGTGTTCAAGGCGCCCGCGTTCCCGGCCGGAGACATCGGAGCGCCGCTGTTCGCCGCATCCGACGTTTCGCCGTTCGGCGCGACGCTGGTCGCGGTCCACGCGTTCGGCCTCGACGGCTTCGTCCCCCCACCGCCGCCGTCGCCGCCCGCGAACCTGTCGGGCTCGTACACGGCATCGATGACGCACCTCGTGAACGGCGAACTCGAGTCGCTGCCGATCGTCACGGCGCTGAACGGCTCGCAGAGCGGGACCCAGTTCTCGCTGCTGCTGCCGTCGTTCAATCCGCTGTCCGGCAAGTACACGCTGGCGCAGAAGACCGTCGATTGGCCGGCGACGGCCGTCGGCTTGAACGTGCTCGCGACCGGCGCGTCGTACTCGCTGATCTACGGCCAGGGCACCGTCAGCATCCAGAACGGCAAGGTCGTGATCGAGGGCATCTACGGCGGCAAGAAGTTCCCGCAGGGCGGCGGCATGCAGACCGTCACCGGCGGCATCTACCGCTTCGTGCGCCAGTAACCCGCATTCGACCCGGTCGAACGAAACGAGCCCCGGCACGCGGTGCGCGCCGGGGCTCGTTCTTTTCGTCGTGGCCCCGAGTCCGACGCGTCCGACGCGCGTCGCGACGAGGACCACCTTCATTCACGCATCGGAATCCCGACGCATCGGGGTCACGGGAACGCGATCGCCACGCCGTTCGTGTTCG
>JAEUIB010000352.1 GCA_016795255.1 Planctomycetota bacterium | reverse complement strand
TCTTTCGCGAGGCTGCCCTCGGGGAGCTTCGAGACCATCAGGTACTGGCGCCGATCTTCCTTGTGGCGCTGCACCGACCACGTGATCTCGCTCCACAGCTTCTCGTAGTCGGCCTTGATCCGCTCTTTCTCCTTGGTGCCGATGAACCACGTGTTCTCGTCGATCTTGCGGCTCTCGGTCGGATCGATGACCGGCTGATCGGCGGCGACTTCGCCGTTCTCTTCACCGGTGTTGGGACGCGCGTTCGGCAGATTCGGGATCGACGGCAACGTCTTGGGCGGCGTCAGCGAGACGTCGTTCAGCTTCGGGACCGGCAGCGCCTCTTCCTTGCCGCCCCACGAGAAGATGACTTCGTCGCTCGCGATCTGCACGACCTTCGCGTTGTACGGCGCCTTGTCGTACGGGTCCTGCAGTGGATCGCCTTCGCGCAACAGCTTGAACGACGTCTTCGCGACCGAGCGCTCCGTCGTCGCCGTCGCGCCGGCGCCGGGTCCGGCGCCCGCGGGAGGAGCGACGCCACGCGCGTTCGGGGCTCCGCTCGGCGTCGGCGTCGTAGCCGCTTCGAGCTTCTTGTACTTGAGCTCGACCATCCGGAGCGTCGACTCGGCAGCGGTGACGACCATCTCGATCCCGAGTTCGTCGGCGATCGGCGGCACGGCGGCGGCGACCTCGGTCGGCGCTTCGTCGACCTTCGCGACGACCTCGTCGCGCCCGGTGATGTTGAGGTCCCACACGCTCGCGTACTTCGAGAACTGACCGCGACCGCTGTCGTCCTTGCCGATGTCGATGGTCGGCCCCTTCTCCATCTCTTTCTTCACGCGAGCCGTGTCGAACGGAGCGAAGTCACCCTTGCGCTTCTTGAAGTTGATGACGATCACGGCGAGCAACCCGACGATCGCCAGGATGATCGCGGCGTTGCCGAGCCAGAGCAACGTGCGCAGGGACTGCACTTTCACGCGTGCGAACATCGGCGGATTCTCGCTGGAACGTGTTGGCCTCCCGCGAGATGCGGGGGTTGGGCACGGTAGCCGTCGACCGGGGCCGTCTCAAGGGCGGCGACCCTGGTCGTGCGAGGGGGCAACGCGGGGCCCGACGCCGACTTCCGCCCAAATCCGGACGGAATGCGGGCCGGACCGGCGGGTTGCGCGCCGAGGACGGGCCGAGTCGGCATCCGGCGGCGAGGCCGGCTCGGGTCGTTCAGACCTTGAGGTCGGTCAGGCGAGCGCCGCGCGTGACGCCGGCGATCTCGAGCTTGAGCTCGTCCGGGTTGTCCGCGGTCGCCAGCGCGTCGTGGTAGTCGATGCGCCCTTCGCGATAGAGCCGCGCCAGGCACTGGTCGAACGTCTGGGTCCCGAAGAACTGGCCTTCGGCGAGCACCTTGCGCAGCTCCCAGGTCCGGCCTTCCTTCAGCACTTCGCGCACCGACGGCGTCGACATCAGCAGCTCGACGGCCGGGATGCGGCCCTTCTGATCGATCGTGTTCATCAGACGCAGCGAGATGACGCCTTGCAGCACCATCGACAACTGCAGTCGGATCAGCGCCTGCTGCTCCGGTGAGAAGTACGACAGGATGCGTTCGACCGTCTGCACGGCGTTGATCGTGTGCAGCGTCGACATCACGAGGTGGCCGGATTCGGCGGCGTTGATCGCGGCCTCGATCGTCTCGCGGTCGCGCATTTCGCCGAGCACGATGACGTCGGGCGCCTGACGCAAGCAGTACTTCAGCGCCGACGAGAAGGTCTTCGAGTCGTGCCCGATCTCGCGCTGCGTGATGATGCAGTTCTTCTCGGAGAAGATGTATTCGACCGGGTCCTCGACCGTCACGACGTGACGCGCGAGGTTCTGGTTCATCCACTCGACCATCGACGCGAGCGTCGTCGACTTACCCGAGCCGGCGACGCCGGTCGCAAGGATCAGACCGCGGCGCGACTGCGCGAGCTTCTCGAGCTGCGGCGCCGGCAGCGCCAGGTCGGTGAACGTCGGCACGTGGCTCTTGATGTAACGGAACACCATGGCCGGCTTGCCGAGTTGGCGGAAGACGTTGACGCGGAAGCGCCCGAGGCCGACCAGCTCGTACGCGAGGTCGACTTCGTCGCCGCCGACGTAGCGCTGCATCTCGCGCTCGTCGAACATCTCGCCCAGGTACAGCATCGCCTGGTCTTCGCCGAGCTGCTCGGAGTCGATCGGCTCGACGTGCCCGCGCACGCGCAGCGACGACACGCTGCCGGTCTTGACGATGAGGTCCGACGCCCCCTCTTCCACGGTGCGCTGCAACAACTGGGTCAACGTGAGCATGGGACCTCCACGGCGCGATGCCGCGGATCCCTCTTCGGCAGTCGACCGTCTCGACCTGAGGTCCGGTTGAGGTCGGTCTTCAGCCGGCGGCGAATTTGCGCGCGCGGGCGATCGCGGTCACCAGCGTCGCCTTGAGCTCGTCGAGCCCGCGACCGGTGTGCGCCGACACGAACAGTGCGGCCTTGTCGAGCTTCTTCGCGGCCTTCGTCACGGCCTTCTCGTCGGCGACCAGTTCCATCTTCGTGAACACGGTCAGCGTCGGCTTCGCGGCCAGCTCGACGCTGTACGCGGCGACTTCGGCGCGCACGGTCGAGAACGCCTCTTGCATCGCCTCGACGCCGCACGACGCGTCGACGAGGTGCAGCAGCACGCGCGTCCGTTCGACGTGCTTCAGGAAGCGCACGCCGAGGCCCTTGCCTTGATGCGCGCCTTCGATGATGCCCGGCACGTCGGCGACGACGTACGGTTCGTAGTCGATCTCGAGGATGCCGAGGTTCGGCGTCAGCGTCGTGAACGGGTACGGCGCGATCTCGGGCTTCGCGTGCGTCAGCGCGGCGAGCAGCGTCGACTTGCCCGCGTTAGGCAACCCGAGCAGTCCGACGTCGGCGATCGTCCGCAGTTCGAGCAACACCATGCGTTCTTCGCCGGGACGGCCGGGTTCGCTGCGGCGCGGCGTGCGATTGACGGCGCTCGCGAAGTGCGGATTGCCGCGGCCGCCCTTGCCGCCCGCGAGCAACACGACGCGCGCCCCGTGACGATCGAGGTCCTTCAGCACGTGGCCGCGCTCGGCGTCGCGGATCAGCGTGCCCACCGGGACCATCAGCACCAAATCCGCACCGTCGCGACCGTGGCACTTCGACCCGCCGCCGGGCTCACCGTTCCGCGCGGCGAACTGCCGCCTCGCGCCGATCGACTCGAGCGACAGCAAGCGCTGATCGGCTTCGAAGACGATGTCGCCGCCCTTGCCGCCGTCGCCGCCGTCGGGACCGCCCTTCGGGACGTACTTCTCCCGATGGAAGGAGGTGCAGCCGTTGCCGCCGTCGCCCGCCTTCAACCGGATTCGGAGTTCGTCACGAAAGACCATGGCGTTCCTTGCGCGGTACGCGCGTGCTCGGGATCGGCCCGTGCAACGGAAACGGGGCGCAGCGCGCCCCGCCGTCCGATCGAGCGTCGTGCGTTCGAGTTCAGCCCGCGTCCGGTTCGGCCGGCAGCGGATCGACGTGGACGCGGACCTTGTCGCCGCGCTGGAAGCGGACGATGCCGTCCTCGAGCGCGAAGATCGTCCAGTCCTTGCCGAACTTGGCGTTGCGGCCGGCGAGATAGCGCGAGCCCACCTGACGCACGATGATCGAGCCCGCCGAAACGGCCTCGCCGGCGTACGCCTTGATGCCGCGCATCTGCGGATTCGAGTCGCGGCCGTTGCGGGACGAGCCCTGACCCTTCTTGTGTGCCATGTCTCGATCTCCTCAGCCGACGATGTCGGTGATGCGCACCTGCGTGAACGGCTGGCGGTGCCCGGTCTTGCGCCGATAGTTCTTGCGGCGCTTGTACTTCACGATGTGGATCTTCGGCGCCTTGTCCTGGACCTCGATCACGGCTTCGACCGCCGCGCCCTTGATGGTGGGCGTGCCGATCTTGCCGTTCAGGAACAGAACCTCGCCGAAGGTGATCTTCGAGCCCGGCTCGCCGAGCTTCTTCTGCACCTTCAGGCGATCGCCCTTGTCGACGCGGTACTGATGACCGCCGTCTCGAATGATCGCGACCACGATGGATCTCCTCTGGAGCGCATGGACGTCCGCACGGCTTCGCCCGCGCAAACGAGCCGGGCAGGATATCGGGGCGGATGCCGCCGATCAAGCCACCGGGCGGACATCGTTTCGGGGGCTCGAGCCGCGTCGGAGCCGGCTCGGGGCACCCCCACGATGCCGGTCGAGTCCGGCTGACGCCACCTCAGGGCCGCATTTGCCCGGTCGGGACGATCCGGAACTCGTCGTTCCGCAACTCCTGCTCGAGCTTGATCTTGATCGGCTTGCCGGTGATCCGCTCGAGGTCGGTGAGCTGGTGGCGCTTCTCGTTCAGCAGGTACTCGAGGTTCTCCTGGTTCAGGAAGACCTCGACGCCGGTGATGCGGCGCGCCAGGTGCAGCTTGAGGTTGCGGACCAGGTTCAGCTCGAGCGTCTCGTTGGTCGCGATGTACCCGGCGCCGCGGCAGTTCGGGCAGCGCAGGAAGATCGAGTGGCGCAAGCTCGGCCGGACGCGCTGGCGCGTCATCTCGATGACGCCGAACGGCGACAAGCGCGCGACCTTGATGCGCGCACGGTCGGTCTTCAGCGCGTCGCGGAACGCCTTCTCGACCGCGCGGCGACGCTTCTCGCTGCGCATGTCGATGAAGTCGACGACGATCACGCCGCCGAGGTCGCGCAGGCGCAATTGACGCGCGACGGCCTCGGCCGCTTCGCAGTTGATCTTGAACGCGGTCTCTTCGAGGTCGTCCTCGGTGCGGAACCGACCGGAGTTCACGTCGATCGCGACCAATGCTTCGGTCTGCTCGATCACGAGCGATCCGCCCGACGGCAGATCGACCTTGTGCAGGAACAAGCGCGCGATCTCGTCCTCGACGCCATAGGCGTGGAACAGCGGGCGCTCGCCGTCGTAGAGCTTCACGCGCTCGACGGCCTTCGGCATCACCATCGCGAGGAACTCGCGCGCGCGCCGCGCGACCGTGTCGTCGTCGATGATGATGTCGCCCATTTCCGGCGTGTAGATGTCGCGGATCGAGCGGATGACGAGGTCGCTCTCGACGTAGAGCTGGCTCGGTGCACGACCCTTGTTCCAGTTCTCGCAGACGCGATCCCACAAGCGCGTGAGGTAGCGATAGTCCTTCTGCAGCGCGGCGCGCGTCTGGCCGACGCCCGCCGTGCGCACGATGAAGCCGAGGCCTTTGCGCGTGTCGAGCTGCTCGAGCACCTTCTTCAGGCGATCGCGTTCCTTGGCGTCCTCGATCTTGCGGCTGACGCCC
>JAEUIB010000334.1 GCA_016795255.1 Planctomycetota bacterium | reverse complement strand
GCTTTCGCGTTCAACACGTGGACGGCGCCGCCGCGCTCGAGCGCGCGCGCGATGACGGCGGCGACCTCCGCCGGCGGGATGCCGTCGCTGGTCCGGTCGCGCGGACTCCCGAGCGAAGCGGCCTTGAACTCCGTCGCGGTCAACCCCGGAGCGACGATGCTGGTCGTGATGTGCTCGTCCGCGAGCTCCACGCGCAGGGCGTCGGCCAGCCCATGCAGCGCGGCCTTCGTCGCGGAGTAGACCCCGAGCCCGGGGTAGCCGCGGAACCCGACGCCGGAACTGACCAGGACGAGTCGCTTCTCGGTCCGCGGCGACCGTCGTAACAGAGGCACGGCAGCCCGAATACAGCGGACGACTCCGTTGAAGTTCGTCTCGACGACGCGCTGCAACGCGGCCTCGTCGGTGTCGACGACCGGAGTCCACGCTCCGATCCCGGCGTTCGCGACCAGCGCATCGAGCCCGCCCCACACCGCGTCGAGCTCGGCGGCGGCGCCCCGGACGGACTCTGGCGACGTAACATCGCACTCGATCAAGGGATGAGACGAGCTGCCGGGGAGCGACGACCGAACTTCGGCCAATTTGTCCCAACGGCGCGCCGACAGTGCGACGTGTGCGCCAGCGGCGGCCAAACAGCGGGCGGTCGCCGCGCCGATCCCCGCCGAAGCCCCCGTGAGCCACACCCGCGCGCCGGTCAACGCGAACGTCATCGATCCGCGCTCCGAACCCTGGCGTCTTGGCGGGCTTCCGCGCGGCAACTGAAAGGAATTTGCACCGAAACGACCACCCGAAACTGCGGTTTAGAGAACGTTTGCCGGTGGTGACACCATCGGGTTAAACTCTTTTGTACTGAGCTCCGGCGACGCTGCATTCGGCATTTCCGGACCTCACACCCAGAGCCCCGAGCCTAGCTCCTACTTCAGCTCCCGATATCCGACCCTGGAGGATCCTTCGCATGCGCTGCTCTTTCGGACGAGCGCGAACTTCGCTCGCTCTCGTTGTCTCTAGCGTCGCCGTGCTGGCGGGAATCGCCGTGGCGACCGTCGTTCCGCGCGACATGTCCAAACAACTCGAGCTGGTCGAGGCGCACAAGGATGGCGCGGTGGTCTACGGAACCATCGTCGCGTCCCGCACCCAAAAACTGGACGACGTCCTGCGCTTCGTTCCCTTCACCGTCCTGACGCTGAAGGTCGAGCAGTCGATCTCGCCGTCGAATCTGCCGAACGAACTCACCGTCTACGTGCCGGGCGCCGGCGAAGATCGCCTGTCGATCACGCCGTCCGACGACGAGACGCGCGTCGGTGAAAGCGTCCTGATGTTCCTGCGCGCCGACGCGGCGATCCGCGCCCACGACGCGACGGCCTACAAGGTCGACTCGTTCGCGGAGATCCTGCGCACGCAGAAGAACCGCAAGGGCGAAGTCATCGTCCTCGGCGAAGGCGCGAGCTTCGCCGTCGAGAACAACACGAAGCTGTCCGACCTCAGCCCCCAGATCATCGACGCCGTCGCCGTCCTCAAGGCCGCGCAGTCGAAGTCGAAGTGAGCAAGGAGCACACCCAAATGAACATCTCTCCTCGCTTCTTCGTTCTGACCGGTGCGGCGGCGCTCGCGATCACGTTCGCTTGGCCGTCGACCTCGACGGGTTTCACGACGATCGGCGGCAGCCTCGGCATCGGTACCACGGGCAACGGGTATCAGCGCGACGTCCGCGTGTGGAACAACGCTGCGGACGCATCCGCGAACAACAACGTCACGGCCGAAGCCAACCACCCGGGCGCCCTTGGCGCTCCGCTGGCGGTCTGGAAGGCGGCCGAGGCGTGGAACTCGAACAACGCCAACGCTGCCCGGAACTTCGACTACGACTGGCAAGGCGGCCTGGCGACTTCGGGTGGCGCGGCCAGCAACACGGTGTTCTGGGGTACGGACTCGTGTGGCGGCGGAACGCTCGCCTACACGGTCACGCCGATCTCGGACGGCTGGTACATCCTGAGGTGCGAGAACTGGACGTGGGCGGACGGCCCGGGCTCGGTCGGCGGTGGCCAGATCGACATCCAGGGCGTCGCGGCGCACGAGCTCGGTCACGCGCTC
>JAEUIB010000026.1 GCA_016795255.1 Planctomycetota bacterium | reverse complement strand
CGCGCGACGGCCCCCTCGAAGCGCTTTCCGCGTGCTTGCTGGGCGCACGGCCTTGGCGTTCCGCTCGACCCCCACCGGCGGCACCCACGAAAAGGGGCCAGACCCCATTCGCGCGGGCTGCGCGCCGAGGGGGACAGACCCCGTCGGCTCGCGAATGGGGTCTGTCCCCTTTTCCTGGGCGCTGCCGGCGGGGGTCCCGGTCGGAAACGCCCTGATGCCCGTCCTCCTACGGAATGCCGCGCGCGGGCGCGACGCGCGATGGCGAGGGGGCCGTCGCGCGGATGGCGATGATTGGTTTCGGGATCGGCAGGGGCTCGCCGCGTTTCCTACTCGTCGGACGGCCCTGGTGCATCGTGGACTACCGGCTTTGGATGCGACCGGCTAGCGGTCGCTTGCCTTTGTGGGAATTCGCGGGCAGAGCCCGCGTTCTTCTTTGAGTAAGCGGAGCCGCCGCGACCTTTAGGTCGCGGCGGGCCTTGGGTTTGAGTTGGGGACAGTCCCCGGGACAGGTGCGGGGACAGGCGCGGGGACAGGCACCGGGACAGGCGCAGGGACAGGCCCCGGGACAGGCGCGGGTACAGTCCCCGATCGCGCTCCGCACGATCGGGAGGGCGCCCCCTCAATACCTGCGCGTTCGGTAGTCCTCGAGGATCTGCGCGTGGTCGAACGCCAACTGGGGGAGGGCATCGAAGGGGAACACCTTTGCCGTCTTCGCGTCGTCGCCGCCGACCGGAGTTCCTTGGGCCGTTCCCTCGAAGACCACGCAGACGGTGTGGCCTCTCGGGTCGCGGCTCGGGTCGGAGTACGCGTGGAACTGGCGCCTCAGCGTGACGTCGAGGCCGGTCTCTTCCTTGGCCTCGCGGATCGCGGCCGTCTCGAGCGTCTCGCCCCACTCGACGAAGCCGCCGGGGATCGCCCAGCCGAATGGCTCGAACTTGCGTTCGACGAGGACGACTCCTCCTTCGAGCTCGATGATGACGTCGACCGTGAGGCGCGGTTGCTTCGGAATGGGCATGCGCGGCATCGAAGCCGCGGACGTTCGCGGTTTCAAGTTCGAGGGGAAGCGCGACGCATCGCTACCGTTCGATGGCCTCCGCCCGAACACGAGGTGACTCGTGCCGCCCGTCGTGCTCCAGCTCCGCGCCGTGTCTCGCGTATTCGTCGGTGCCTCGGGGTCGATCGCCGCCGTCGACGGGATCGATGCCGAGTTCCGTGCCGGGACGTTCACGGCGATCCTCGGTCGCTCCGGCAGCGGGAAGTCGACGCTCCTGCACCTCTGTGCCTCGCTCGACCGTCCGACCTCCGGCGCCGTGCTCGTCGACGGGCGTGATCTCGCATCGATGGACGACGACGCGCTCGCGCGGCTGCGACGCACGACGGTCGGGCTCGTGTTCCAGTTCTTCAATCTGATGCCGCAACTCTCGATCGACGAGAACGCGCTGTTGCCGATCGTGCTCGAGCGTTCGCCGACGGCCGCCGACCTGGCGCGGCTCGATGCGCTGATCGCGCGACTCGGATTGACGCATCGGCGCACGCATCGGCCCGAGCTGTTGTCCGGCGGCGAACGCCAGCGCGCCGCGTTGGCGCGGGCTCTGATGCCGTCGCCGCGGTTGTTGCTCGCCGACGAGCCGACCGGGGCGCTCGATTCGTCGAACGCGACGGCGATCGCCGGATTGCTGCGCGACCTCGCCCACGACGACGGCGTTTGCGCACTCGCGGTGACGCACGACGAGCGCGTCGCGGCGCTCGCCGACTCGGTGATCCGACTCGACGACGGGCGCGTCGTCGGTGTCGACGCCGGCCGCGGAGTTCGGTCGTCATGAGGCGCCACTCGTGGCTCGCGCGCCGACTCGTGTGGCGCGAACTGCGCGTGCGGCCGCTGCGACATGGACTGTCCGCGTTGGCGGTCGCGCTCGGCGTCGCGCTGTTCGTCTCCACCGAGACCAACACGGCGGCCATCCTCGCGGCGGTCCACGGCGCTCGGAGCGCGCTCGAGTCCGGCGTCGACCTCCTCGTCAGCCGCGACTCCGCGGGCATCGACGAGGACGCGCTGGACGAGCTGCGCGAGCGGCCCGAGTTCGCGTCGGTGTCCGGCGTCGTCGAGATCGCGGCCACGACCTCGTCCGGGACTCCGCTGAGAGTGCTCGGCGTCGATCCCCGAGACGCGACGCGCTTCGCGCGCGAGGGCGCCGGCGTGCGTTTCGTCGCCGTCGATCCCGCCGCGGCATTCGCGCGACGCGACGGCATCGTGGTGTCCGATCGGCTGCTCGCGCGTCTGCGGCTCGAGGTCGGCGACGATCTCGTGCTCGACACGAGCGTCGGCACGCGCCCGTTCCGCGTCGTCGGCGCCGTCACGGCGAGCGGCGTGGTCGCGGATGCGTTGGCGGGGTTCGCATTCATCCCGCTCGACGCGGCGACGACGCTGACCGGCCGGGACGGGCGCGTCGATCGCGTGCGAGTCGCCCTCGCGCCCGGAGTCACCGTCGATCGAGCGCGGTCGGCGATCGCCACGGTGCTCGGCGCGGACGCCACCGTGAAGTCGCCCGACGAGTGGACGCGCGACGCGACGATCGGACTCGACACGTTCCGCGCCGTGTTCTTCCTGAACGACCTGCTGGCGCTGCTGATCGCCGGGTTCTTCGTGTTCAACTCGGTCTCCGCGGTGCTCGCCGAACGGACGCGCGAGGCCGGCCTGCTGCGCGCGGCGGGTATGTCGCGCCGTGGACTCGCGGCGATGTTCTGCGGCGAGGCCATCGCGCTCGGAGTCGTGGGGTGCGCCGCCGGCGTCGTGCTCGGATCGGTGCTCGCCGTGCTCACGGGCGGCCTGCTCGCCGACGTCGTCAGTCGTGTGCAGTTCACGGTGCCGCCGGTCGCGGCCCGATGGCCGAGCCTCGTGACGATCGTGCAGGCGCTCGCGCTCGCGGCAAGCACGACGCTGGCGGCGAGCGCACTCGCGATGGCGCCGCTCGTGCGACGGAATCCGCTCGATCTGCTGCAGGTCGCGGAGACGGGCGAGCGGCGCGCCGGCGCGATCCGTCGCGCGGCTCGCGTCGCCATTTGGGTCGCGGTGCTCGTCGGAGTCGGTGTGTTCGTCGCGCCGCGCGGGCACGAGCGCGTGGCGGGCACCGTCGCCGTGGTCGTGCTCGCGCTCTGCGCGCTGTGCGTCACTCCCGCGATCGTCCTCACGCTCGGAGCGTTCGTGCGCCGACGGACGTTCGCGCGCCGGCCGGCGCTGGCGCTCGCCCTCGACGCGCTGACGCTGCAGCCGATGCGCACGACGATGACGATCGGCGCGTTCGCGCTCGGCCTCGCGCTCGTCGTCGCGCACGGCGGCGTGACGCGCGGCATGGGCGACGGCGTCCGCGAATGGCTCGACGGCAACATCCCGTCCGACGTGATCGTCGGCGGCATCGCGTTCCCGTTCCGCGAAGAAGGAGCCGGAGCCTTCGCGGAGATCGACGGCGTCGAACGCGTGTTCCGCTTCCGCTATCGCAAGACGCGCGCGCTCGGCGACGAGATCGCGCTCGCGGCGATGGACTTCGACATCGCGCGGCAGCGCTCGCGCTTCCGCTTCCACGACGGCGATCCGGACATCGCGTTCGAGGCGGTCATCGCCGGCCGCGGCGCGTTCGTGTCCGAGAACTTCGCGTGGAAGCACGACCTCGAACTCGGCGATCGCTTCGCGCTGGCCGCGCTCGACGGCCCGTGCGAGCTCGAGATCGTCGCGATCGTCCGTGACTACACGCATCCGGGAGGCACGGTGCTGTTGCATCTGCCCGTCTATCGCCAGCGGTTCGGCGATCCGCTGGTCGATTTCGTCGAGCTTTGCCTCGCACCGGGCGCCGATCCACAGCGCGTCGCGGACGCCGCCCGCGGCGCGCGCGCGCCGGATCACGCGTTCCTGCCGGTCATGACGACATCGAGCTATCTCGACCACGTCGTCGGCTTCGTCGACGATCTGCGCGCGCTGAGCGTCGTCCAACTCGTGCTCGCGCTCGCGATCGGCGCGGTCTCGATCTTCGCGACGGTGACGCTGTCGGTCGGGTCACGCCGCCGCGAACTCGCGCTGCTGCGCGCCGTCGGCATGCGACCGCGTGATTGGCGCGCGAGCGTCGCGTGGGAGGTCCACGTGATGGCCGGCGCCGCGGCGGTGGGTGGCCTCGCGCTCGGACACGTGCTGTGGATCCCGGCGAACCTGGTGTTCCGCGCGTTCTCGGGCTTCGTGTTCGATCACGCGTGGCCGTGGCGCGAGAGCGTCCTGGCGCTGCTCGGCGCGGCGATCACTGCGTGGATCGCGGCGCGACTGCCGCTGCGATCGCTGGCGCGCGAGGACGTGCGCGACGCGATGGAGGAGTGAGCGCGGGACCGGCTCGGTGCCGGGTCTCGATGGTCGGACGACGCCGAGCGCCGCGACGGCCCACCAAGCGCG
>JAEUIB010000249.1 GCA_016795255.1 Planctomycetota bacterium | reverse complement strand
CGCGCTCATCGTGTTGAAACCAGCGGGGACTGCTCGAACGGCCATGGTGATCCTCCGATCCTGAATCCTGAGGGGTGGTCGACTCTGAACTTCGAAACGTGAACCGGGCAAGAATGCGCGACGATACGAGTCGAACGAAAGCCGAACAAGCCCCGACTTCACCCAGTTTCGTCGAAGTTCGTCCGAGCCCCGCATGCACGCCGACGTCCTTCGATGGACCCGAACTCCTCGGACAACTGTTGGCGCACCGGTTCTGTCTCTAATCAACTATCCGATGATCTAAATCTTGCGTCAACTAAGACAAAACTTGAGTCGATAGAGGTCCGGAGTTAGAAACTCGCTCCACGAACGCGCCGCTCCGGATCAGCGGGTTGGTCCGGGCGGACGTCGCGACCGAACTCCCACGATCGCTCGAAAGGACCCCCATGGACGCAGGGCTGCGTGACTTCCTCGAGATCCCCTACGACAAGCTCGAAGAGTTGAACCTCGGCGCGAAGACCCAGCGCCTCGAGCGCGTCGCCGCCGACAAGGTCAAAGAGGAACGGATCAAGTACCTGCGCGACGAGAAGCGCATCAAGGCCGTCACCGTGTGCTTCACGGACCTCGAAGGCCGGCTGCACATGCTCGACTACGACAAGAAGTTCCTGCTGAAGAGCGAAGACAACCTGACGTTCGACGGCTCGTCGATCCGTGGGTTCTCGCAGCAGGCCGAATCGGACCTGCGCCTCGCGATCGACTGGCCGGCGTTCTACTGGCTGCCGTCCGACATCTTCGGCCCGGGCAAGGTGCTCGTGTTCGGCGAGGTCCACGCGCGCGACGGCGAGCCGTATCCGGCCGACCTGCGCTGCCGCCTGAAGCAGTTCACCGAGGGCTTGTTCAAGAAGGACGGCGTCACCGCGTACGCGGCCAACGAGATCGAAGGCTTCCTGTTCCAGGGCCACGACGCCGAGCGCCGCTACCACGAGACCGGCAAGTTCGAGTTCATCTCGACCGGCGGGTACTACCACTCGCTACCCGGCGATCCCCTGCGCAAGTTCATCGACACCGCCGCCGAAGCGCAGCGCGCGATGGGCTTCGCGAACGAGAAGGACCACCCGGAAGTCGCGCCGTCACAGTTCGAGATGAACTACTCGTACACCGAGGCGCTGATCGCCGCCGACCAGGTCCAGCTCTACAAGCTGCTGTGCCGCCAGATCGCGAACAAGTTCGACATGACGGCGAGCTTCCTGCCGAAGCCGGTGACCGGCGTGAACGGCAACGGCATGCACACGAACCTGTCGATCGGCAAGGGCTCGAAGAACCTGTTCTGGGAGAAGGGCGGCGAGGACGGCGTCTCCAAGATGGCTTGGGACTTCATCGACCGCATCCTCTACAGCGCGTCGGACATCTGCCTGATGCTGAACCCGAGCGTCAACGCGTATCGCCGACTGGACCCGCACTTCGAAGCCCCGAACCAGATCAAGGCGTCGGCGATCAACCGTGGCGCGATGGTCCGCATCCCGCTCGGCAACGAGCGCTCGGCGCGCGTCGAGGTCCGCTCGGTCGCCCCGGACGCGAACCCGTACATGATCATGTACACGCTGCTGAAGACCGGACTCGAGGGGCCGCAGGACCCGGCCGACACCGAGACGAAGCGCAGCCGCACGCGCTTCCTGCCGGACAACATCCACGACGCGATCCGGCTGTTCAAGGCCAGCGAGTTCTCGCGTTCGCTGCTCGGCGAAGACGTCCACGCGAAGTTCGCGGACGTCAAGCTGGCCGCGGCCGAGCGGTGCCCGAAGGCGCTCGGCACCCGCGTGAAGGCGTCCGAGATCCAGTTCCACCACGAGGTCACGAACCAGTACCTGTGGAGCCAGTTCTGACGGCCTGACGCTCGACCGGCTCGACCCGGCGGACCGCTGGGTTCGGCACCGGAACCGCGGCCGCGACCGTCTTTCGACGGCCGCGGCCGCGGTGTTTTGCCCTCGGTCCTTGTTCGTTCTTGATCTGTCCTTGATCGGCTGGCAAAACCCGGCCCTATGGGACTCCAAGACGTCATTCGCTGGTTGCTGCCGAAGGAAGAGCACTTCTTCGACTACCTCGAACGTCAGGCCGTCGTCGCCTGCGACGGAGCGCGAGCTCTCTCGCGGTTCCGCGACGACAGCGTGAGTTCGGAGGAGACGGCCAAGGCCCTGAGCGAACTCGAGCACCGCGGCGATCAGGTCGTCGGCGAGGTCGAAGAGGCGCTCGCGCGGACGTTCGTCACGCCGATCGACCGCGAGGACATCCATCGACTGTCGAACGACCTCGACAATGTCATCGACATGATGAATCTCGCCGCGCGCTCCTGCAATCTGCTCGGCGTCGAGCGACCGACGAAGCCGATGGTCGCGCTGATGGACACGCTGCTCGAGTGCACGCAACTGCTGACGACGGCGGTCGCCCACCTGCGCAAGCGGGCGTACGGCCACATGAGCGACGTCACGCGGACGATCCGGCGCCTGGAGAAGGAAGGCGACTCGGTGTTCCGCGGCGCGCTGACGACGTTGTTCCACGACGCGGCGATCGACGCGAAGCAACTGCTGCGCGAGAAGGAGGTCCTCGAGGACCTCGAACAAGCGATCGACCACTGCGACCACGTCGCCGAAACCCTGGGAAACCTGGCGATCAAGCATGGTTAGTCTGCTGATCACCGTCATCGTGGCGGCGCTGATCTTCGACTACATCAACGGCTTCCACGACGCGGCCAACGCCATCGCGACCGTCGTCTCGACGGGCGTGCTGCCGATGCGCACCGCGGTGCTGCTCGCGGGCATCCTGAACATCTTCGGCGCGTTCCACTCGACGGCCGTCGCGCAGACGATCGCGAAGGGACTCGCCGCGGACCCCGCCGCGGTCACGCAGCAGATGGTGCTGGCCGCGGTCATCGGCGCGATCGTCTGGAACCTCGTCACGTGGTGGTACGGCATCCCGTCGAGCAGCTCGCACGCGCTCGTCGGCGGCTTGCTCGGCGCGGTCGTCGGAGCACTTGGACCGGCGGCGTTCCAGTGGGGCGGACTGACGAAGAAGGTCCTGATCCCGCTCGTGTTCTCGCCGGTGATGGGCTTCCTGCTCGCGCTGTTGCTGATGATCGGACTGTTGTGGATCGTCCGCCGTGTCCGGCCCGAAGCGGTCAACGCCGGCTCGCGACGATTGCAGTTGCTGTCGGCGTGCGGCATGGCGTTCTCGCACGGCTCGAACGACGCGCAGAAGTCGATGGGCATCATCACGCTCGCGCTGCTGGCGTGGACCCGCAGCGGCGCCGATGGCATGCCGCAATGGATGATGCCGGTCGACGACCACACGGTTCCGGACTGGGTCGTCTGGGCGTGTGCGCTCGCGATCGGGTTCGGCACGATGGCCGGCGGCAAGCGCATCATCAAGACGATGGGGACGAAGATCATCCGCATCTCGCCGCTGCAGGGTTTCGCCGCCGAGACCAGCGGCACCGCGGTGATCCTGATCGCGAGCCATTGGGGGCTGCCGCTGTCGACGACGCACTGCATCAACGCCTGCATCATGGGCGTCGGCGCCAGCAAGCGGCTGTCGGCCGTGCGCTGGGGCGTCGCCGGCAACATCATCGCCGCGTGGGTGCTGACGATCCCGCTGAGCGCGTTCTTCGCGTACCTGTCGCTGCTCGCGATCCACGCGATGTTCGGCCGCTGATCCAGTCGGTGATCCGGTCGCACCGGGCGGTCGCGCGGGCCCGTCCGAGCTGCGGGTGAAGATTCCCACTACCGTGCTCGATTTCGTGTCGGCTGCGCCGGCAAACGGCGTTTTGCTGCACGGCGCTCGCGTCGGCTCTCTCCCGGCTGCGACCGCCGCGGAGGCTCTCCCATGGCCAGCGAAATCGTCGTTCCCAAGAACCGTCAAGTCGAGCTGTTCCACCTCGCGTGGCTCGCCGTCGCACTCGGCATCGTCGTGCAACTGGTGTTGCTCGCGCTGAAGGCGAGTCCGATCACCCGGGAATGGGCTGCGGAGCTCGCCGGCAAGATCTCGTGGTCGGTCCTCGTCTGTTCCGCGTTGGCGGTGGCGCGCGCGTTGAGCGGCGCGGCGCAGAGCGCGATGGGGCTCGCGGGGCTGCTCGGTGCTCCGATCGCCGCGACGGCCGCCAAGGTCGTCCAGAAGTCGACGGCGTCGGCGCTCGGCCTCGCGGACACCAGCGCGCTCGTGCCGCTCGTGTTCGTCGGGACGCGCGCGGTCGAGTACCTCGTGCTCGGCATCCTGCTGGCCCGACTCGCGCGTCGTCCCGACGCCGGCCTCTTCCACTACGCGCGCACGGGCCTCGTCGTCGGCGCGGTCTTCGGCGCGATCCTGGCGTGGACCAAGACCGACCTCACGACGACGATCGTGCTGTCGCTCGTGGTCAACGAGCTGATGTTCCCCGTCGGCTGCTCGCTGGCGCTGTACGCCGCCGAAAAGCTCGCGACGCGCTCCGAGAAAGCGACCGTCGCCGCCGTCTGACGTCGTTCGCGATCGTCGGTCGCGGATCGATGCTCCGCCGCGCCATTTGCGCGCGAGCGATGCATGAGGTCGCGGCTATGGTTCCGCCCCCGCTCGAATCGGCCGAGTGGGGGCGGGGCCGACGATGCACGACTTTCCGTTGCTGACGACGATCGCGGCCGCATTCGCCGCTGCGTGGGTGCTCGGCATCCTGACGCAGAAGCTCGGCCTCTCGCCGATCGTCGGCTACCTGCTCGCCGGGATCCTGATCGGACCGAACACGCCCGGGTTCGTCGGCGACGTCCGCGGAGCGACGCAGCTCGCCGAGCTCGGCGTCATCCTGCTGATGTTCGGCGTCGGTCTGCATTTCCGCTTCAAGGACCTGATGGCCGTCCGCGCGATCGCCGTCCCGGGCGCGATCGGCCAGAGCGCGGTCGCAACGATCGCTGGACTCGTGGTGTTCGGCGCGTTCGGATTCTCGGCGTCGGCCGGGCTCGTGCTCGGCGTCGCGCTGGCCGTCGCCAGCACCGTCGTGCTGATGCGCGTGCTCGAGGACGCGCGCCTCCTCGACAGCCCGGCGGGGCACGTCGCCGTCGGCTGGCTGATCGTCGAGGACGTCATCACGGTCGTCGTGCTCGTGTTGATCCCCGCGCTCGCCGGTGTCGGGGACGGCGATGCGCTCGGCTCGTTGCTGTGGGCGATCGGCAAGCTCGCGGCGCTGGTCGCGCTGGTCGCCGTCGCGGGGTCGCGCATCGTTCCGAAGGCCCTCGTGTTGGCGGCGCGGCTGCGTTCGCGCGAACTGTTCACGCTGACCGTCCTCGTCGTGTCGATCGCCGTCGCGACCGGCGCCGCGGTCGTGTTCGGCGCATCGGTCGCGCTCGGCGCGTTCCTCGCCGGCATGGTCGTCGCGCAGTCGCCGGTCTCGAAGCAAGCGGCCGCCGACGTCCTGCCACTGCGAGACGCGTTCGCCGTGCTGTTCTTCGTCTCGGTCGGCATGTTGTTCGACCCGGCGGTGGTGATCGAGGAGCCGGGCATGCTCGCCGCCGGCCTCGCGATCGTGCTGGTCGTGAAGCCGCTGACGGCGCTCGCGCTCGTCGCATGGCTCGGCCACGCCCCGCGCACCGCGTTGACCGTCGCGATCGGTCTGGCGCAGGTCGGCGAGTTCTCGTTCATCGTCGGCGACGTCGCCCGCAAATTGTCGATGCTGCCGGACGCCGGGTACGACGTGCTGGTCGCGTGCGCGATGGTCTCGATCACGCTGAATCCGTTGTGGATGCGCGGGCTCGAGCGGATCGAGCGCCGCGTCGAGACCACGCCGTGGCTGTGGAAGCTGCTGTCGCGCCGATTCGTGCGCAAGCAGGGCGGCGGGAACCCGCAGCCGCTCGCGATCGGCGCGGACGACGGCGAGACGCTGGCGATCGTCGTCGGCTACGGCCCGGTCGGGACGCACGTCCATCGCCTGCTGACCGAGAGCGGCCTGCGCGTCGTCGTCGTCGACCTCAACATGGACACGGTCGCGCGGCTGCGAGCCCGCGGCGACAACGCGATCTTCGGCGACGCGTCGCAGGCCGCGATCCTCGACGCCGCCGGAGTGCGCCACGCCTCGCACCTCGTGCTGACGACGCCGGATTCCGTGCGTCGCGCCGAAGTGGCCGCGCAGGCGAGGGCGCTGAATCCACGGCTGCACGTGCTGGTCCGCGTGCGCTACTTGCGCGATGTCTCGGTGCTGCGCCAACTCGACCTGCGCGCCGCGGCGATCGACGAAGGCGAAGCCGCGATCGCACTCGCGCGCCGCGTGCTCGTCGACACCGGCGCGGACGGCGACAAGATCCAGCTCGAGCTCGCGCGCATCCGCCGGGAGTTCGACGACTCGACGTGAGCCCGCGTCGGTCCGACGGTGAACCGAGTCGGTCCGCGTCAGTCCGCCGGCGCGAAGATCGCGAACACGCAATCGAGCGCGCCGTTCTTCACGAGCAGGCGGCGCTCCGGCGTGCGGCCGAGCGCCGGCAACAACGACGTGTGCACGAGGACGCCGGCGCGCCACGAGGCCCAATCGGTCCGCAGGCGGTCGCCGACGGCGCGCGCGAGCGCTTCGGCCCGCCCGCGATCCTCGAGCCGCACGCCGTACGGCAGATTGGCGAACAGATCGCCCGGCGGCCCGAGTTCGACGGTGCGCAGGTCGCCGGTCGCGAAGCGCACCTGATGACCGATGCGCGCGTGCTCCGCGTGCTGCGACGCCTCCGCGATCGCGCGCGCGTCGACGTCGAATCCACGGGCGACGTGCGCAGGGGCCGGCTTGCGCCGCGCGCGGGCCGCATCCTGGACGGCGCGCCACGCGCGGGCGTCGAAGCCGCGCAGCCACTCGAACGCGAACTCGCCCTTCTTGCGGTGGATCGCAGGAGCCTTGTCGAGCGCGAGGTACGTCGCCTCGATGACGGCGGTCCCGGAGCCGCAGCACGGATCGACGAACGGTCGCGAGCCGTCGACGCCGAGCTCGATCAGCAGCGCGGCGGCGACGTTCTCCTTCAGCGGCGCCTTGTGCGACGACGATCGCCGCCAGCCGCGCCGATGCAGCGGGGCTCCGCTCGTGTCGAGCGCGACGGTCAACCGGTCGCGATGCCGATGCACGCGGATCGCGATCGCGTAGGGATCGGGAGTCGTGGCCTTGCGCGCGATGCGCGCCGCGTCGACGACGACGCGCCGCAGCGCGGCGGCTTCGCGTTCCGCGTCCGGGTTGTCGATCCCGGCATCCTGGACATGCACGAGCACGTCCCGATCGGCGCGCAAGCGCTCCGGCCACGGCAACGACGCGAACACCGCGTGGACGTCCGGCGCGCCGCGTTCGGCGTGGAACAGGACCTCGAGCACGCGCGACGCCGAGCGCAACTCGAGGTTGGCGCGGTAGACGAACGGCAGGTCGGCATCGCAGAACACCGCGCCGTGCGCGACGTCGACCGCGGCCGCTCCGAGCCGCACGAGTTCGTCGCGCGCGATCGATTCGAGACCGGGAGGGACGGCGACCAGGACGCGCACGGTCAGCTCGCGATCCGCGGCTTGCGCAGCGCGATGCACGCTTCGACGACGAGCCACGCGCCGAGCGCGAGCAGCGCGACCGCGGCGACCGCGTTCGCGGCCTTGATGCCGTCGACCGCCGGGCCCGCGAACGCCGCGCGCGCTGCGCCGACGGCCTGCATGATCAGCGCCGTGAACGTCACGGCGAGTACGAACAGCAACGGCCCGACCGTGAAGCGCGTCGTGCGACCGCTCGCCTTCAGCCAGACGGTCAGGCACAGCAGCGTCAGCGCGGCGAGCAATTGGTTCGACGTGCCGAACAGCGCCCAGAACTCGCGATACGAGTTCGGCGGCGAGCCGAGCAGCAGCGCGGCCGGAGCGCCGACCGTCAGCAGCGTCGCGACGACGGTCGCCAGCCGACCCTTCCAGCGGAACAGCTCGCAGAGGATGAACCGTCCGAGCCGCACCGCGACGTCCAGCGTGTCGAACACGAACGTCGAGAACGCCATCGCGCCGAACGTCCGCGCGAACGCCGCGTGCTCGGGCCCGAGCCATTGGGTCAGGAAGCGCCCGAGTCCGTCGGCGTAGATCACGCCGGGCGGAGCCTTCGGGTTCGCGGCGACCAGCGCGGTGCACAGCGCGAGCACGGCGACGAACGCTTCGGCGAGCATCGCTCCGTAACCGACCGGCCGGCAGTGCGACTCGTTCGCGACCTGCTTCGACGTCGTGCCCGAGCAGACGAGTCCGTGGAAGCCCGAGCACGCGCCGCACGCGATCGTCACGAACAGGAACGGGAACATCGGCGCGCCGTCGAGCGAGAACCACGGCGTCGACGTGAACGCGGGCTGTTCGACGACGTACCCGCCGAACACGGCGCCGCACGTGCCGACCGCGAGCGCGAGGTACAGCACGAATCCGCCGAGGTAGCCGCGCGGCTGCAACAGCGACCACACGGGCAACAGCGACGCGATCACGCAGTAGCCGAGGATCGCGAGCTGCCACGTGCGCGACGACGCGACGAGCCACGTCGACGCCTGCGTGCCGGCCCACACCGAGACCAGCGTCGCCGGGACGAACACCAGCGTCAGCACCCACAGCCGTGGGGCGAAGCGTCGCTGCAGCACGCCCATCACGACGGCGATCGCGAGGTAGAGCGTCGAGCTCATCGCGACCGCTCCGCCCGGATCGAATTGCGTGATGCCGGACAGCTCCTCGGCCGCGCCGACGAACGTGCCCGCGGTGATGTCCGTGAACGCCATCACGACGTAGACGAGCGCGAGCCAGATGAACACGAGCAGCAACACGCCGGCCCGTGGACCGAGGTATTGGCGCGCGATCTCGGCCACCGAGCGCGCGTCGTGGCGCACCGACGCGAACAGCGCCGTGAAGTCGTGCACCGCGCCGATGAACACGACGCCGAGCAGGATCCACACCAGGCACGGCAGCCAGCCGAACTGCGTGCACGCGAGGATCGGTCCGGCGATCGGTCCGGCGGCGGCGATCGCCGAGAAGTGCTGGCCGATCAGGTAGGGCAGCGGCGTCGGCGTGAAGTCGACGTCGTCGCGCATGCGCTCGGCGGGGGTCTTCGCGCCGGGGTCCGGGCCGAGCGCGCGGACGACGCGCCGCCCGTACGCGACGTAGGCGACGACGAGGACGAGCATCGCGCCGAGTGCGAGGACCGCGAGCGGCATCGGTCAGTGCTCGACGAAATCGAGGTCGCGCGCGTACGTCTCGCGCAACCCCCGCAGCATGAGGAACGCGATCGCGAGCACGACGACTCCGACGACGATCGCCGCGGCGACCGGCCCGATGCCGCGCGCGGCGGCGCCGGAGCTTGGGTCGAGGCGCGCGTCGCGCAGCAGCTCGTAGGCGGTGATCAGCACCGGCACGGTGCCGCGGACGAAGTTGGGAGCGCTCGTCGTGACCGTCGCGCGCAGGTTGGTGCCGAACTGCTCGGCCGCCATCGTCACGAACACGGCCCAGTAACCCGAACCGAGCCCACACAGGAAGCAGCCGACCTTGAACGCGGTCTCGGAGCTCGGCCCGATCGTGAAGTAGTACGTGACCGCGACCACCGTCAGGACGAGGAACGACGCCACCGCGCGCTTGCGGCTGCGCAGTCGCTGGCTCAACAGGCCGCTGCACAAATCGCCGACCGACAGACCGGCGTAGCACCAGAAGATCGCGTCGGCCGCGATCGGCGG
>JAEUIB010000218.1 GCA_016795255.1 Planctomycetota bacterium | reverse complement strand
CTTCGGGTCGCGCTTCGCGCTCCGCGGTGGCGATTGAAGGCGTCGGTCGATGACGGGGACGGAGGCGCGTCTGTCCCCGTCCTGTGACCGGACGCCGTTGCCGGCGGCTAACGCGTCCGGTTGATGTCGTGGTTGGCGAGGGGGTTACGGCGACACCCGGACGAAGTAGCCGGCGGCTACTCCGTCCGGCTAGCCGGACAAGATTGCGGGCGGCTGTTTTGTCCGGGTGTCCCGGTGCGAGCGCCGTTGCGGTGCTCGGCTCGAGTTCTGGAGGGTCAGGGCTTGAGGATGGCCCAGGTTCCTTGGGCTCTTGCGACCAGCTTGCCCGTCTCGTCGACGCACGTTCCTTCGAGGAAGGCGATGCGGCGGCCTCGCTTCGTGACGGTGCCTCTGGCTTCGATCCGGCCTCGGAGGGCCGCGATGAACTGGATCGAGATTTGGACCGTCGCGCACGTCTCGCCCTCGGTGAGGGTTCGGCACGCCGCTCGGCCCATCGCTCCGTCGAGGAGGAACATCGCGACTCCGCCGTGGACCGCGCCGACCTCGTTGTGGAACGACTCGTTCGCGTCGACCGCAAGGACGACTGCTCCGTCGGACTCGTCGCGGACGCGGATGCCTAGCTTCTCGTTGAACGGCGACACGTCGATCATGGGCGCGCTCCGTGGCGCGCGAGGATGCGCTCGTACGCTTCGCGGATCCGCTTGAACTCGGACTCCGCGGCTTCCTTGAACTGCGGGCTCGCGCTCTGGAAACGGTCGGGGTGGTAGCGCTTCGCGAGTTCGCGGTAGTGCGCGCGGATCTCGTCGAGCGTCGCTCCTTGCGGCACGCCGAGGACGTCGTCGTCCGTGCGGCGATCCGCGGCCGGTGGCGACCCGCCCGCGCGCGAGCCGTGGCCCGCCGGCGCGGTCCTGGTGCGAGCCCGGAGCGACTGGTCGACGATCACTCCGACGATCGCGCCGATCGCGGCGCCGAGCAGCTTGCCCCGCATCGCCATGAAGCCGAGCGTTCCGCCGATCAGCGCCGCGACGATCCGGCGTTCCTCCGCCTTCATCGCTGCGCTCCGGCGCGCCGCGGCACGTCCAGCGCTCGACCGTCGAGTTCTCGCGTCGGCGCGACGCCGACGAGGCGCGCGAGCGTCGGCGCGAGATCGATCGTCCCGACCGCCGCGTTCCATCGACCCGACGCGATGCCGCCGCCGAGGAACACCAGCGGAACGCGCTGGTCGTAGTCGTACTGCGTCGAGTGGTTCGCCTTCACGTACGGCGCGCTGTCGAGGTAGTCGAGGATCCAGTGCGGTCGCATCGACAGCATCACGTCGCCGCTGCGATCGGGATGGAACGACGCGACGAACGGCGCCGGGACGCTGCCGTCCTTCGCCAGCACGCGCGAACGCGGGAACGCGTCGTCGATGCCGTGGAGGCTCTTCGCCGCGCGCGCGGCGGCCTCGGTGACGGCGTCGTACGACGAGCCGCTGGCGCGGATCGCGGCCGAGTTCAGGTAGATGTCCGGCAGGATGTCGACGACCCAATCGGCGGCGCCGAAGCGGTCGTCGAGTGCTCGGTCGACCGCTTGCTTCAGCCGACCGATCCGGATGCGTCCGGCGTCCTTGCCGTCCGCCAGCATCTGCTCGGGGATCGGGCTGACGCCGTGATCCGCCGACAGCGCGACGACGACGCGGCCGCTGCGGAGTCCCTCGTCGAGCGCGGTGAAGAACTCGCCGAGCGCCTCGTCGAGCCACACGTAGTACTCGGCGAGCTCGTGCGACCACGTGCCGTACGCGTGGCCGACCATGTCCGCCGCCGAGAACGAAATGCCGAGCATGTCGGTCGCGTCGTCGGCGCCGAGTTCGAGCCGCGTGATCGCCTCGCGCGCGAGAGCGAGGACGCGTTCATCGCCGAACGGCATGAACTCGAGATCGTCGGCCGAGTTCGCGACGTGCGGGAACGAGCGCTCGGTCTCCTCGGCGAACGGGCGTCGCCCTTCCCACGGTGCATCGTCGCGCGTGAGCCCGATGCGTTCGACCTGGTCCGCCGTCAGCCTTGCGCGCCACTCGCGGCCGAACCACGCTCGCGCCGGAACGCGCGCGTTCCATTCACGGAGCCACGCCGGCATTTCGGTCGCGTACGCCGTCGACGTCGTGAACGACGCGTCGGCATCGTCGACGTACAGCGCGAGGTCGGGACGCTTGCCCCCGAGCATGACCGCGGAGCGGCCCTTGGTCGCGACCGTGACGACGCGCGCGCGTGCGTCGGCGGCTTTCAGCCAATCGCCGAGCCCGTCGACCAGCAGGTCGTTCGACGAGTACCCGGTCTTGTTCGTCGTGAGGCTCTTCGCGTTCGGATCCGAGCCCGCGCGCGGAAAGCGATCGCCGACCTTCAGCGTGTTCGAGATGACCCCGTGCCGCGCGGGATGCGAACCCGTCGCGAGCGTCGCGTGGCCGGGCGCCGTCGACGTGATCGCATGGAGCTGGCGCGCGTTGGTGCAGACGAGTCCCTCGTCGCGCAAGCGCGCGAGGCCACCGCGCAGGAACGGCGCGTAGCGCTCGAGGTAGTCGGCGCGCATCTGGTCGACGACCAGCACGACGACGAGTCGCGGTCGTTCGGGCACATCGTCCGCGGCGCGCGCGGCCACGCCGCAGCCGAAGAAGAGGAGGATCGCGCCGAGGGTGCGCAGCATCGTCGGGATCCGGTTCATTGCGCCCACGTGATCGTCGACATCATGCTCTGCGCCCAATAACGCGCCCACGCCGCGAACGCGCGCCCGGCATCGACGTCGTCGTCGACGAGGCGGCCGTTGTTCGTCCAGTCGAGGTCGAGCGCGATCGCGCGATCCGGATCGACGATCGCCGCGACGAGGCGCGTCGCCTTCGGCTCGGTGGTGAGCACGACCCACGGTTCTTCGCCGGTCAACGCCCGCCGCTCGACGCTGCCGTCGGCGAAACGCAACTCGACCGTCGTCGGGACCGGCAACGTGCCGCGATTGCGGACGAGGACTTCCCCGACGAACGTGGACGGATCGGACGCGTCCGCAGCCGGCGCGCGCACCGAAACGCCGAGGCGCCGCAGCACGCGATCCATCAGTGCGGGCCGCTCGGTATCCGCCGGGAACGTCGCCGGCATCGCATCGCCCGGTCGCGTCTGGCGCGCGAAGCCGGCCGCGGGCTCGACCTTCACGCAGCGCACTTCGTCGACCGACCAATCGACGACGTCGCCGTGATGGACGGCGCGCTCGACGAACTTCGCGAGCCGACCTTCCGTCCGCGCGTTCAGCAGCTCGACGAATTGGGCGCCGGTCGGATGCGAGAACGCGCGCGTCCGCGCCCATTCGCGCAGGATCGCGTCGAACGTCGCCTGCCCGAGCGTTCCTTCGAGCGTGCGCAGGAACAGCGCCGGCTTCGAGTACGCCGTCGAGCGATACGCGTTCTTGTCGCCGATCCGCAGCACGTCCCACGAATCCGTGTCGAGCACGGTGTCGTGCGCGAACGGCGCGTACGTGTCCATGCGGCCGCGGAAGCGATCCCCGGCGCGGCCGGCGAACCGCAACTTCGGCGCGTCGAAGCCGAACAGCTTGCGCTCGCGCAGACCGAATGGACTGGTGTCGAAGCCCGCCACGTACGCGAGCACCGATCCATCGTCGAGCAACGGTTCG
>JAEUIB010000166.1 GCA_016795255.1 Planctomycetota bacterium | reverse complement strand
GTCGGCCAGCACGGTGCGGCGACGCACGATCAGCTCGATCGCGTCTACACGCGCGCGTTCGACGCCGAGCCCGACGACGGCGCCATCCGCATCCTGTTCGCGCACCACGGCGAGGTGCTGCTGGACCTGCGACGCGACTCGGGCGTCGACCTCGTCGTCGCCGGGCACACGCACGGCGGACAAGTGCAACTGCCGTGGATCGGGCCGTTGATCACGTTCTCGGGGCTGCCCGATCGCATCGCCGCGGGCGGCTTGTTCCGAGGACCGGGCACGACGCGGATCTACCAATCGCGCGGGATCGGCATGGAGCGCAACCAGGCGCCCCGGATTCGATTCCTGTGCCCACCCACTCTGGGAGTGATCGAGCTGATCGACCAAGCCGCGACGCGATCGCCGTGACTTCGCGCGACGCACGCGTCGTTACGCACGCCTGACCTCCGCAGCGCGCCGCGCCGGCTCACTTGTGATCGAGCAGCTCCGCGAGTTGCGCGAGCGCGCGGTACAGCAGTCCGCGGATCGAGGCCTCGCTCTTGCCGAGCTTCTCGGCGATCTCCGCGCGCGACAGCCCGACGATCCGCGAGAGGATGATCACTTCGCGGTAGTCCTCTTGCAGCTTGTCAAACGCTTGTTCGATGCGACCGAGCTCTTCGTTGCCGATCGCGACCTGGCTCGGCGTCGCGAAGTTCTTGTACGCCGCGAGCAATCCGACGTCGGCCGCGCCCGAACTGCTGCCGCCGCTCGCCGCGGTGGACGGCGGAGCGATCTCCTTCTTCACGTCGCGCTTCTCGGCCGTGTAGTACTCGTGACGGTTCAGGACCTTGCGCAGTGCCGTCGCGTACAGCCACTGCCGGAAGCCGGCCTCGCCCGCGTACTGGAAGCGGTCGATGTGCTCGAGCACTTCGCGGCACGCCGACTGCACCAGATCGGACACGGATTCCTTGGCGCGGACGACCGGTCCGGCGCGCAAGCGCACGAATGCCCGAACACCGGAGATGTGCTGCTGCATCAGCGCTTCGATCGCGGCCTTGTCGCCGCGCGCCGCGGCTTCGACGAGTTCGTTCGAACCGCCGTCGCTCGCCGCTGGGTCCTTCTCGGACATGAACACCTCACTCGTCAGGTCGGGGCCGGGCGAAGTTTAGCACCGAAGGAATCCACAGGCTTCGCTCGAAGAGACGGCTCACGAATCCGCGTGACGCCGTTCGCGGCCCCCGGATGGCCTGGATATGGAACCGTCTCCGGTGCGCTCCAACGCCGACAGCACGCGCCAGAGCGACCGCATGCGCGAATTCGTCCGGCAATGCCTCGAGGTCGGCGAATGCGAAGGAGAAGCCGGGGTCGAGCGGCTGTTCGCGTCCCGGCCCGATCTCGCCGACGCGGCGCGGCGGCGGCTCATCCTGTTGCGCGTGCTCGGGTTCTACCGATTCGGGTCGGACGGTTCGGATCCCGATTCGTGAGGCCTCGCCGGCGGCATTGACCGCCGTGGACCTAGCGGATCGGACGACTCTGGCGAATCTGGCCGATCACCCGGTCGGCCAATTCGACGGCGCGCAGCCCCTCGAGCTCCGACACGACCGGCCGAGTCCCGCCGCGGATGGCCGCGACGAAGCTCGCGAGCTCGCGGCGCAGCGGTTCCTCCTCCGAGCCTTGGAGCTCACGGACGGTCTGCGGCGTCGTCGTGCCCTTCTCGACGATCTGCAACTTGCGGGTCTGGAAGTCGATCTCGAGCGTCTTGTCGGTCGCGAACACGCGGGTCCGGCGGCCGCCGGCCGGATTGACGCGGCTCGCGCGGATCTCCGCGACCGCGCCGTTCGCGAACGTCAGCCGGCATTCGGCCCAATCCTCGAACGGACCGACGACCACTCCCCCCGTCGCACGGAGGTCGACGACGTCGGACGCCGCGAGCGCGCAAACGAGGTCGAGGTCGTGGATCATCAGGTCGAACACGACACTCGTGTCGAGCGAACGCCCCGTGTGCGCCGCGAAGCGCTCGGCGTCGATGAACCGCGGCGAGCACGGCGTGTTCGTCACGTGCTGCCACACCGGATTGAAGCGCTCGATGTGCCCGACCTGCAGGCAGCGCTTCGCCTTCGCGGCGATCGCGACCAAGGCGCGCGCTTCGTCCAGCGTCGCCGTCATCGGCTTCTCGACGAGCACGTGGACACCGCGTTCGAGGAAGTGCTTCGCGAGTTCGAAGTGCATCGGCGTCGGCGCGGCGATCGACACCGCGTCGAGATCGGCCGGCAGGTCCTCGGGGCGCGCGACCCACGCGGTCTTCGCGGTGTCGGCGGCGGGACGGCCGCGCTCTTCCGAGGGATCGACGACGGCGATCAGGTGCACGCCGTCCATCTGGCCGAGGTTGCGAGCGTGATGCCGACCGAGGTGTCCGGTGCCGAGGACGGCCATGCGCAGAGGTGAAGTCACGGGTGTCTCCGGATGCGGTTCCGCGTGATCCGACGGCGTCAGGCCGCGTCGATCAGCGTGAACGTCAGCACGGCCTCGGCGGCGGTCTTGTCGTTCACGCGCGCCCACGCTTGGACCTGGCCGATCGTGTCGCGGACCTTCGTCGCTTCGATCTCGATGCGCAACTGGTCGCCTGGAATGACCGAGCGGCGCAGTTTGACCTTGTCGATCGACCACAGCACCGCGAGCTTGCCGGTGTTCTCGAGGCGGCGCAGCAACAGCACGCCGGCGAGCTGCGACATCGCTTCGAGGATCAACACGCCCGGCATGATCGGCTGGCTCGGGAAGTGGCCCTGGAAGAACGGCTCGTTGATCGTGACGTTCTTGATGCCGACCGCGCGGCGATAGCCCTCGAGCTCGATCACGCGGTCGATCAGCAGGAACGGATAGCGGTGCGGTAGGAGCTGCAGGATCTCGCGGATGTCGACGCCGGAATCACGGCCGACCTGGCCCGCGACTTCGCGCGCCTTCATCTCGTCGGCGATCAATCGCACCAGCGCGCGGTTCGTGCCGTGGCCGGAGCGCGTCGCCAGCACGCGGCCGCGGATGTCGACGCCGGCCAGGAACAAGTCGCCGGCGAGATCGAGCAGCTTGTGGCGCGCGAACTCGTCGGGGAACCGCAGCACGTTCTCGAGCACCTTGCCGTCGTCGATGACGAGCGTGTTCTCGGTGTTCGCGCCTTGGCCGAGGCCGGCGGCGCGCAGTTGGTCGGCTTCCGCGCGCAGCACGAACGTCCGCGCCGGCGCGACGTCGCGGAGGAACGACTCGGCGCTGAGCGGGACCTCGACGAACTGCGCCGGATAGCCGGATCCGGGCAGGTCGAGCGTGTACGACAGCCGCAGTTCGTCCTGTTCGTTGGGGACGAGCATGACCGTCGCATCGCCCTCGGTGACGTGCAGCGGCTTGTCGGCGATGAACTGGATGCGTTGCGACTTCTGTTCGATCAGGCCGGTCTTCTGGATCGCTTCGGCGAACAGGATCGCCGAGCCGTCGAGGCCGGGCAGTTCCGGACCGTCGATGTGGATCTCGGCGTTGTCGACGCCGAGTCCGAGGAACGCGGCGAACAGATGCTCGACCGTGTTGACCTCGGCTTCGCCGTTCTTCAGCGCCGTCCGGCGCGCACCCTGCGCGAGGAAGTCGAGCGTCGCCGGGATGTGCGGCGCGTCGGGGAGGTCGGTGCGAACGAAGATCACGCCTTGATCGGGTCCGGCCGGAAGCACCTTCACGGTCGTCTCGCGACCGGTGTGCAAGCCGATGCCCTTCAACTCGAGCGGCGCGCGCAGTGTCTTCTGGTTGCGCATCGTCAGCCGTCCTCCGTCGCACCGCCGGAGTCGGCGATTCCGAGTTGCTTCTCGAGTTCACGCACGCGCTTCAGCAGGTCGGGCAGCTTGCGCAGCGCGGCCTCCTCGCGGCGCTTCTCGCGCACGGGACCGGCGTAGATGCCGAACATCACCGCGCCGTCGGGAGCGTCCTTCGTCAGGCCCGCGCGCGCCGCGGCCGTCACGCGTCGCCCGATGTGGACGTGGCCCGCCGTCGCCGCTTGCCCGCCGAACACGCAGCCGTCGCCGACCGTCGTCGAACCGGAGATGCCGGTTTGCGCGGCGATCACGCAGTGCTCGCCGATCTGCACGTTGTGCGCGATCTGCACGAGGTTGTCGATCTTCGTGCCGCGGCCGATCGTCGTGCGTCCGAAGCGCGCGCGATCGATCGTCACGCACGCGCCGATCTCGACGTCGTCGCCGATCTCGACCGTGCCGATGTGCTCGAGTTTCTCGAGTCCGGCTTTGCCCGGGCGATAGCCGAAGCCGTCGCAGCCGACGACCGTGCCCGAGTGGATCACGACGCGATCCCCGAGGCGCACGTGGTCTTGCAGCACGACGTTCGCGTGCAGCACGCATTGGCGGCCGATGCGGACGTTCGACCCGATGCGCGCGCCGGCGTGGACGATGGTCGCGTCACCGACGACCGCGCCGTCCCCGATGTTCGCGTGCGCGTGGACACAGGCCGTCGGCGCGATCGACGCCGATGCCGCGACGAACGCCGCCGGCGAGATGCCGCTGGGCGACGCGGGCCGCTCGGGGCGGAACCAATCGAGCAACGACTCGAACGCCGCCGCAGGCTTCGCGACGCGGATCAACGGGATGGATGCGTTCGGCGCGGTCGTGAACTCGGGGCCGACGATCAGCGCCGAGGCGCGCGAGCGCGCGACGAACGGCGCGTACCGCACTTCCCCGACGAACGAGAGGTCGCCGGCACGCGCGTCGAACAGTCCGGCGAGGCCGTGGATCTCCACGGTCGGGTCGCCATCGAGCTGCCCGTTCAAACGTCGAGCGATGTCACCGAGGTTCCGCGCCACGAAACGCCCCGGGATGGGAGTACCCACCTGCCCTGTGCGGCCCGCCGTCGAGCCGCCTCGAGCGAACGTAACTCAAGCCGCTGATTCGACTAGCGGTTGAGCACACTAAGCACGTCCGGAGTGATGTCAAGCGCCGCGTCGGCATACAGCACCGTGCGCAGGTAGATCTCGGCCGAAACGGCGGATTCGGTCTCGCCGTCGATGTCGCCACCGCGCGCTTGGACGATCAGGTGCAGGCCTTTGCTGCGCGCGACGTCGGCGATCGCGCGCTGCGCGACTTCGAAGCCGAGCTTGCGGGCGGCCTTGATGCGTTCCTGACGCTCGGCGTCGGCGGCGTTGAACGCGTACTTGAACTCGACGCTCTTGTGTTCGAGGTCGCGCTTCATGGTCCGCGCTTCCGCGCTGGCGCCGTCCATCAGCTCGATCTTGGCCTCGAGTTCCTTCAGCTGCTCCTGCATCGCCTTGAGCGGCGCCTGCTCCTTGTCGATCCACGACCTCAGTTGCTCGTCGATCGTCTGGATCGCCTTCGGCTCCCTCAGCACGCGCAGCAGGTCGACGACGCCGACGCGCAGCGGAGCGCCCGAGGGTTGCATCAGCGCGCCAGCGCCGAGCGCCGCGAGTCCCGTGAACGTCTCCCGTCGCGTCACCATGCGCGCCTCCGCCTTGCTTCGCCGTCAGAATCGCGTGCTGACGCGCACGCTGATGAGTTCGGTCGAGTCGTCCTTCTCCTCGAGCACCGGGACGCCGAGATCGACCGACACCGGCGCGTCGCCGAGGAACGGCAGCCGCACGCGCACGCCGGCGCCGATCGACGCGCGCGGCTTGCCGAGCAGACCGGCCACCGAGTCCTCGACCGAGCCGACGTCGACGAACGCGACGCCGCGCACGTACTCGATCTCCTGATCGACGAGCGCCTCGTACGTCGAGTACAGCGGGAACGCGTACTCGAAGCTCGTCGAGTACGCGAACGCGCCACCGAGGTGGACGTCCTCGTCCTCGGGGCCGATGCCGCGCAGTTCGAATCCGCGCAGCGGGAAGTCGCCGCTGCTACCGCCGCCTTGGAGGCGCTCGAAGAACGGCAACTCGCCCGAGAAGCCCTTCGCGACACCGATCGATCCGCGCAGGTTGAACAGGTGCTTGCGGCCGCGGTCGTCCTCGTGGATCGGAGTCAGCCACGATCCGGCGACGACGGCGCGCTGGCCCCACGCGTCGAACGCGAGAAGTTCGTAGCGGCCACCGATCTCGTAACCCTGGGTCGGCAGCACGATGCTGTCGAAGTCCTGGTACTTCGCGAGCAGACCGACGGCCGGCACGAGGTTCCACCCGTCGACGTCCTTGACGTCGTCCGGCGCATCGTCGAGATCGCCGATGTGGACGACGTCGAAGCGGCCCATCAGGCCGGCGGTCCAATGGTCGTCGAGTCGTCGCGTGAACGTCGTCGACACGCCGTAACGGTCCTCGTCGAACTCGTCGAAGATCTCGGATTGGACGCCGTAGACGTCGAACCGCAGCGCCAGCGGATCGCGCTCCGACCCGCGGAAGTACGGATCCTCGAACGTCAGGCGATACGTCGACACGCGCGAGCCGGGCTGCACCTGGAGCTGCAGGCGCTGACCGCCGCCGTGGAAGGCTTCGTTGCTCCAGAACTCGGAGAACAGCGTGATCGGATCCCACGCCGACGGGGTGTCGTGGAGATCGAAGTTGTTCTTCTCGAGGTTCACTCCGGCGAAGAACCCGATGTCGGTGTCGGCGCCGGCGACGAAGAACAGGCGACCGGAGCGGACTTCTTCGACGTCGACCAGAACGTCTTCGAGCAGCGGATCGGACGTCTCGCGGAACCGCACGTCGACGAGATCGCGGCCTCGGTCGTCGCGGAACCAGCCGGTCGCGCGCAGACGATCCGCGGTCCGCTTCAGTTCGCGCGCGTCGGCGAGGTCGCCCGGGCGCAGCGTGACTTCGCGGCGGACGATGCCGTCGGGTGTCTGCGTGTTGCCGCGCACGACGACGTCGCGCACGCGCTTCTGCGAACCGGCACTCACGCGATGGACGACGCGCGTGCCGTTCGCCGCGTCGGAATCGTCGAGCTTGGTCTCGACCTGCGCGCGGATGAACCCTCGCTCTTGCATCGCGTTCTTCAGCGCGGCGCGGTCGCGCTCGAGCGTCGCCGCGCGCAGCGGGTCGCCGGCCTTGGTCTCGATCAACGCGTCGAGGGCCTCTTGCGGCACCGAGCCGTCCCCCTCGACGACGACGCCGAGGACGGACGAGCGAACGCCTTCGTCGATCGCGATGCGGACGACGGCCGAGTCGCCGTCGTCGTCGACGTCGACCCCCGCGAGCGACGCCTTGGCCGAACGGAAGCCCTCGTTGCCGAGGTGGCGTTCGAGCTCGACGAGGTCGCGGTCGAGTTGGTCCTGACGCAGGTAGGCCTTGAACACGAGCAGGCGCGTCGGCTTCGTCGTCATGACGCCGAGCAGCCGCTCGGACGGGATCGAGGATCCGCTGAAGACGATGTCGTCGATCGCGACCTTCTCGCCCTCGTGGACGCGCAGGCGCGCGACCATGCCGTCGGCGTTCGGCTCGATGGTGACGTCGACCTTCGCGAAGTAGCGGCCTTCGTCCTTCAGCCGTTGTTCGAGCTCGTGCGCGCGATCCTTGACCTGCGCTTCGAGCATCGTGTGGACGCCGAACAACGACACGTCTTCGAGCAGTTCGCGCGCGCGCGCGTCCTCGACGCCGTCGATGACGACGTCGGTGATCAGCGATTCTTCGTCGACCTTCAGGAACAGGTCGACTTCGCCGTCGTGCTTCTCGGTCTCGACGGTGACGCGGATGCCGAAGCGCGCGTAGAGGTCGCGGATGTCCTGCTGGACGTCGTTCGGGTCGAGCAGCTTGCCGACCCGCGTGCGCATGTTCTCGAGGATCTGTGCGGTCGACACCCGGCGATTGCCGGTGACGTCGATCGAGCCGACGACACCTTCGTCACGCGGCGGGATGAATCCGAGCAGCGCGAACCACAGGCACAGAGCCAGGAGTCGAGCGAACATCGGCGAGCGTTCTACCCGGCTCGCGCCGGATCCTCGAACCGAAGTCGCTCGCCGAAGAAATAAAGGCTGACCACTCCGGTCGGACCGTTGCGGTGCTTGCCGATGATGACTTCCGCGGTCCTCAACTGCTGCGGCAGCAGGTCTTCCTGCGCCTTGTAGTACGCATCGCGGTACAGGAACATCACGACGTCCGCGTCCTGCTCGATCGACCCCGATTCGCGGAGGTCCGACATGCGCGGCCGATGGTCGTCGCGCGCGTCGACGGCGCGGTTCAACTGCGACAGCGAGATCACCGGCACGTCGAGTTCGCGCGCCAGCGCCTTCAGCCCTTGGGAGATCTGACTGATCTCGTGCTGCCGACTCTCGGCGCCGGGCGACGTCATCAGCTGCAGGTAGTCGACGACGATCAGGCCGATCCGCGGATCGCGGGCCTTCAACCGGCGCGCCTTCGCACGCAGTGCGAGCAACGAGATCGCCGGCGTGTCGTCGATGTAGACCGGCGACTCGGACAGCGCGTTCGCGGCCTCGATGATCATCGGCCAGTCGTCGGGCTGGATCTCGCCTTGACGGATCTTCATCGCGTTCATGCGCGCCAGCGAGCACAGCAGGTTCTCGGCGACCTGCAGCTTGCCGACTTCGAGCGAGAACACGAGGACGCCGGTCTTCTCCTTCACGGCGATGTGGGTCGCCATGTTGAGGGCGAACGTCGTCTTCCCCATCGACGGGCGCGCTGCGACGATGATCAACTCGCCGTTGCGCAGGCCGCCGAGCTTCGCGTTCAGGTCGGAGAAGCCGGTCGACAGCCCGGGCGTGACCTTGCCTCCGAGCGCCTCGCGACGCTCGATCTCCTGGACCTCGAGCTTCATCAATTGAGCGATCGACGCCAGGTCACTGGTGTCGTCGCCACGGACGGCGAAGATCCGCTGCTCGGCTTGGTCGACGATCGACGCGACGTCACCCTTCGGTTCGTACGCGTCCTTGACGATCTCCTGCCCGGCGCGCAGCAGCGCGCGGAGCCGCGCGGTGTCGCGGACGATGCGCGCGTGGTGTTTCGCGGCGGCCGACGACGGGACCGACTCGGCCAATCGCACCAGCGCTTCGGGACCGCCGATCGCGTCCAGCGACTTCTGGCGCTTCAGCTCGTCCTTGACGGTGATCGCGTCGATCGTCGAGCCGACCTTGTCGAGCGCCAACATCGCGGCGTACACCTGCCGATGCGCGCTGACGTAGAAGTCGTCGGGGACGATCTTGTCGCCGATCTCGTGCAGCGTGTCGCCGTCGAGCAGCACGGCGCCGAGCAACGCGGCTTCGGCGTCGACGTCGTGCGGAGCGATGCGCTCGAGATTGCGCGCGTCGGACATGCGATGCACCAGTGCAGCGGGGAGCGGCGGAGAGTGGCGGGACGAAGTCGGCGGATCGATGCCGGCGGCCGAGTCCACCGCCGACCCGGGTCGAACCGAGTCGAACCGGGTCGATGAGATACGACTCGCGAGCGCGAAACGCTAGGGCCACGAAGGCCTGCAAGGCGAACGGCGGCAAGATGCGCGAGCGCATCGTGCCGCCGTACCGCGACGCCTCGTCGCTCAGCCCTGCGTCGGCTGGGCCGACTGTGCGTCGGCTTCCTTGACGACCGCGACCTTGATGTCGGTCCGGGCTTCGTCGTGGATGACGATCGCGACCGTGTGGACACCGGGTTCCTTGATCGGATCGGCCAGGCGGATCGCCTTCGCGTCGATCGCGTGGCCCTGCTTCGCCAGCAGTTCCTGGATCATCGCGACGTTGACCGAGCCGTAGAGGTGACCCTCTTCCGAGACCTTGGCGGAGATCGTCAGCGTGAGGCCCTGGAGCTTGTTGATCGCGGACACCGCGGCGGCCTTGCGCTCCTTCTCCTCTTCCTCGTACTTCTTGCGCAAGCCCTCGAGTCGCTTGAGGTTGTCCGACGTCGCGAGCACCGCGATCTTGCGCGGCAGGAGGTAGTTGCGCGCGAAGCCGTCCTTGACGCGGACGACGAGTCCGCGGCGACCGATGGTGTCGACGTCCTGAACGAGAATGACCTGTTGCATGGCGGGGTTCCTTCGATGATCTGAGGCCGGACGCGGATCAGCCGACGTACGGCAAGAGCGCCATGTGACGCGCGTACTTGACCTGCTGCTTCAGGATGCGCTGAGCGGCCGCGGAGTTACCCGCGCGCTTGCGCGAGTACAGCTTGCCCTGCTGCGTCGTCAGCTTCTGCAGCATCGGGACGTTCTTGTAGTCGAACAAGAACTCCGCACGCTCCGGACGCACCAGGAACTTCGGACGCTCGCCGAGCCGGCGGAAGCGCTTCTTCTTGGCACTCGACTTCTTGTTGTTGCTCGCGTTCCTCACGGATTGATCCTCTCGTTCTGCGACGGCCTAGCCGGCGCGCTCAGGGTTCGTCCTCGGCGCCTTCCAGGTCGGGCACCACGGCCATTCCATCGTCGACCACGCGGGCGGGCTCGGCTGCCGATGCCTCGTCGCGCTTCTCGGCCGCCGCCATGCGCTGCTGGTACTCGGCGAAGGTCTCGATCGCCTCCGGCATCTCCTCGCGGCGCAGCACGAGGTGGCGCAGGATCAGGCTCGACAGGCGTACCTCGCCGCGCAGCTTGGCGACGACTTCCTTGTCGCCCGTGAAGTACGACAGGACGTAGATCCCGTGCGTCACGCCCTTCACCGGATACGCGAGCTTGCGCTCGTCCCACTTCTTCAGATGCGTGACCGCGCCGCCCGACTTCTCGATCAGTTGGCGCACGTGCTCCTCGAGGTACTCGACGTCCTTGCGAGCCTCTTTGTTGTGGGCAAGGAACATGCCCTCGTAGACGTAACTCAACGCTGCGCTCCAGTTCGTGCCGGCGCTCCTGCCCGGCGGTGATCGC
>JAEUIB010000262.1 GCA_016795255.1 Planctomycetota bacterium | reverse complement strand
AGCGAAACCCACGCATCGAGCAAAGAGCCGCCGCGATCCGCCTCTTGACCCGGAGAGGGGCTCGTATCGACGCGACAAGCCTTGCGGGGACAGGTGCGGGGACAGTCCCCGGGACAGTCCCCGGCGGTCGGTAGCATCTCGGCCTTCTCGCTTCCCGCGCGCGTCCCTCTTCCGCATCGCGCCTCTTCGAAGGACTCGACCATGAACGCGTTCCATTCGTTCGGCATCGTCGGTGTCGCCGTGCTCGCGCTCGCTGCGTACTTCCCCGAGGACGAGCGGGCGAAGGCGGACGAGGCGCTCCAGCTCGGCAACTTCTCGGTCAGCCTCACCGTGAAGGACGTCAAGGCGTCGATGGCGTTCTACGAGAAGCTCGGCTTCAAGCAGGTCGGGGGCGAGCTCGCGCAGAACTGGGTCGTCTTGAAGAACGGCGACGCGAAGATCGGGCTGTTCCAAGGCATGTTCGACAAGAACATGCTGACGTTCAACCCGGGCTGGAACTCGGCCAAGGAGACGCTCGACGAGTTCCAGGACGTCCGTGAGCTCCAGCGCACGTTGAAGTCGCGCGGGATCGAACTCCAGACGGAGGCCGACGAATCGACCGACGGTCCGGCGTTCTTCACGTTGGTCGACCCCGATGGCAACCCGATCCTGTTCGACCAACACGTGCCGAAGCCGAAGGCGAAGCGCTGACCGACGAGCGAGTGCGGCCGCTCGCCCCGCTCGCTACGCCAACCTCAGCCTCGCTCGCCCGGACCCGATCGGTTCCGCGTGCTCGATCGCCGTGCGCACCCAGCGCTTCGCGACCATCGCTGCGTCCGCGGGATCCGCGCCCCCGATCAGCAGCGCGAGCAACGCCGCGCTGAGTGCGCAGCCCGTGCCGTGGACTCCGCCAGGCCTCGTCCTGACGCGCGGCAGCGTCAGCAGCGCGAACCGCCTCGCGTCGGCGTAGAGGTCGACCGCGTCCTTGCCCTTCGCGTGCCCGCCCTTCAGCACGACGGCCTTCGCGCCGCTCTCGAGCAGCGCACGGCACGCGCGCTCCGGGTGCTTCGCGATCGCCGCGTGCGTCGAGCCGAGCAGCGCCGCGGCCTCGTCGAGGTTCGGCGTGAACACCGTCGCGAGCGGCAGCAACTCGCGCCACAGGGCCCGTCGGCCCCGTTCGTCGAGGAACGCTCTGCCGCGAGTCGGCGCGAGCACCGGGTCGACCGCGAGCACCTCGATCGCGTGTTCGCGAACGAGTCGCGCAACCACCTTCACTTGCTCGGCGGACGCGAGCAGACCCGTCTTCGCGCCGGCCACGCGCACATCCGCGAGCAATCGCGCGAGCCGTCGCCCGACGAGTTTCGCGTCGATCGCGTGGACGGCGTGGACGGCTTGCGTGTCCTGCTCGGTCAGCGCCGTCGCCACGGCCGCGCCCGACAGCCCGAACGCGGCGAACACCTTCAAGTCCGCTTCGAGCCCCGCGCCGCCGGTCGGGTCCGAGCCCGCGATCGTCAGCGGAATGCGCACGCTCGAGCGGCGACGCGACTTCGTCATTCGTCGAACAACCGAGCCAGATCGGCCGCGCGCCGCGTCGTGATCGCGTGCCGACGCATCTTCAGGGTCTCGGTCAGTTCACCGGTCTCGATCGAGAACGGCTCGGTCACGAGCACGAAGCGGCGGACCATCTCGAACGGTTTGAAGCCCGCGTCGCGCGTCACGAGTCGCTCGAGTTCGCGCTGCACCAGTTTGCGGACCTGCGGGTCGTCCGGGTCGAACTCGACGGCATCGCCGCTCGGCGCCACCGGCAGTCGCGCGACGATCGCGTCTTTCACGGGGACGATGAGCGCGCCGAGAGCCTTTTGATCCTGCCCGACCACGAGGATCTGCTCGATCAGCGGCGACAGGCGTAGAGC
>JAEUIB010000056.1 GCA_016795255.1 Planctomycetota bacterium | reverse complement strand
CGCGCTCGAAGACGTCCTGGCGTCCCACCACCGCGCGAAGTGGGAGAGCTTCGAGAACTACGACTTCCTCGTGCTGCGGATGCCCGAGCGCGTGCCCGGCGGCGGGCTGCACACCGACCAACTGTCGGTGTTCTCCGGCGCGAACTTCGTGCTGACGTTCCAGCAGCACCACGGCGATTGCTTCGATCTGGTCCGCGAACGCATCCGCAACGGCAAGGGGCGCATCCGCGGCTGGGGACCGCGCTACCTGCTGTACGCGCTGCTCGACGCGGTCGTCGACTCGTACTACCCCGAGCTCGAAGCGATCGGCGAGACGATCGAAGAACTCGAGGACGACGTCCTCGTCGATTCGAAGCGCGTCAGTCACGCGCGCATCCACGAGCTGCGACGCGATCTGCTGCAACTGCGGCGCGGCGTCTGGCCGCTGCGCGAGATCCTGCACGACATCGATCGGCAGCCCGAGCGCGCGAGCCCGCTCGATCTCAGTCCGTACTTCCGCGACTGCTACGACCACGTCGTGGAGCTGATCGACCTCATCGAGACGTACCGCGACCTGGCCGCGGGCTTGATGGAGGTCTACGTGTCGGTCGTCGGCAACCGCATGAACGAGATCATGAAGGTGCTGACGATCATCGCGACGATCTTCATCCCGCTGACGTTCATCGCGGGCGTCTACGGCATGAACTTCGATCCCGACGCCGGGCCGCTCAGCATGCCGGAGTTGCGCTCGCGCTACGGCTACCCGATCTGCCTCGCCGTGATGACGATCCTCGGCGTGGGCATGCTCGTGTGGTTCAAGCGTCGCGGTTGGATCGGTCGTCGCGAAGTGTGAGCGAGCCCGCATTCGCGGACGGAATCGCGCGGATGCCCATGCGCTCCCGAGCCGCAGGATCCTCGCGATGCAGGCGCCGTCGCCGCGTCAGCGCTTCGGCGTGAATCGGCCGTCCGCATGCAGCGCGCGGGCCAGGACGTCGGCGGCCAGCGCGTGTCCGGCCTGGCTCAGATGGCCGTCGGCGACGTACAGCGCGTCGATCGCGTCGTCGTCGAGTGCATCGATCGTCGGCCGGAGGTCGACGAGCAGCACGCCGTCCTTCGCCAGCATGCGCTCGACGTCGCGCCACGGCGCGCCGACGTCGAGGCGCTCGACCGGGATCGACAACCGCTGCGCCCAAGTCGACCGCGACGTCTTCGACACCTCGCGCAGTCCGGGCACGTTCAGGACCGCGACCGGCAACGCATGCGCCTGCGCGAGGTCGACCAGTCCGCGGAGCTGCTCGAGGCACAGCTTCCACGCCGGCCCGATCGGCTCGTGCCAACGCAGCTCGTCGACGTACAGCAACGAGCGCGCGCGTTCGCCGAGGCCGCCGGTCCGCAGGCGACCGCCGCGCGCCGCCGCGTCCGGATCGGCGCCGACGACGCGGACGAGCCGGAACAGCGCCGAATGATCGAGCGCGGCGACCAGTCGCCGTTTCCACGCCGGGACTTCGTCGACGAGTTCGGTCGGGATCAGGAAGCCGTCGACGACGGTGAACGAGTCGCGCGACGTGCTCTCGAACGCGTCGTTCCACAGGAAGGTCTGCACGACGACGGCGTCGAGCTGCCACGCCAGGGCGCGATGCTCGAGCACCGCAGCCTCCTGCCAGATGCCGTAGCTCGGACAGCCGGCGTTCAGGACCTCGATGCCCCGATGGCCGTGGCGTTCGGTCAGCAGCCGCGCGCTGCGCGCGTAGAACGTCTCGTCGTCGCCGACCGCGCGACCGAACGCGAACGAGTCGCCGAGGCCGAGGATGCGGAACACGCCGTCGGGCTTGCGCGGGTCGAAGTCCTTCCCGCGCGTGCCGTGCTCGGTGACGCGCAACGAAGCGCCGCCGGACCGATCGTCGATCGGCCGCAAGCGGAAGTCCGCGTGTTCGTCGGGGTCGTACGCGGCCATCGCGCGCGCCGGGGTCGCTCGCGCGAACACGGTGCGGGCCAAGATCTCGCCGATCGCCAGTCCGACCAAGCCGATCGACAACGGGACCAGCACGAGTTTCGCCGTGCGGTGCATGCGTCCTCCCAGATTGTCCGTGCCGTGAACCCGCCGAGGCTCGCGGCTCCCTGAACGATGCCGACGAACGATCCCGACTTCCCTCGTGATCGAGCGGCAGGCTACCAGCGACCACGGTGCGCCGGCACGTCGTTGCCCCCAGGCGGCGGGCTGTTACGTCGGGTTGACGCGCGTGCGGTGGCGGAGACCCGATGCTGCCGATTCGCGCCGGCGGGGTACTCTGCGTCGCCCGCGCGCGCCGAGCCCGATTCGAGCCCGGCCACGTTCGTCTGCGGGGTCGCTGTGGGGGTCGTTGCGATGGATGCGAAGCGCGCGGTGCTGGTGGTCGAGGACGACGAGGCGATCCGGTTCGGCGTCGTCGACGCGCTCGAGGCGGAGGGCATCGCGACGACCGAGGCGAAGGACGGGATCGAAGGCTCGTCGCTGGCCGTCCGCGGCGAGTTCGACCTCGTGCTGCTCGACCTCGGCCTGCCGAAGAAGGACGGCATGGAGGTACTGCGGGAGATCCGCGCGGCGCGGCCGAAGCTGCCGGTCATCGTGCTGACGGCGCGCGGCCAGGAAGAGGATCGCGTGCGCGGCCTCAAGCTCGGCGCCGACGACTACGTCGTGAAGCCGTTTTCGGCGAAGGAACTGCTGGCGCGCATCGAAGCCGTGCTGCGCCGCAGTTGCGAACGACCGCTCGACCTCGACCGCGTCCGCTTCGGCGGCGTCACGATCGACTTCGCTCGCGCGGAAGTGCGGCACAAAGGCGGGGAGCGATTCGAGCTGTCGGAGCGCGAGGCCGAACTGCTGCGCTTCCTGATCAAGAACGCCGGCCGCGTCGTGTCGCGCGAGGAACTGCTGCAAGACGTCTGGCGCGTCGACCCCCGCGGTGTCGAGACGCGCACGATCGACATGCACGTCGTGCGCCTGCGCGAGAAGCTGCGCGACGATTCCGACCAGCCGCGCTTCGTGCGGACGGTGCGCGGCCGCGGGTACATGTTCGCGGAGCGGCTGGACGAGCACGCATGAAGCCGTGGCGCATCTGGCTGGTGTTCGCGATCTGCGTGACGCTGGTCGGCGGCGCGATGGGGTTCGTCACGCTGAAGCTCCTGCGCCTCGATCGCGAGCAGGCGCAGACGCGCGAACGCGCACGGCTCGAAGAGCTGGCGCGCCTCGCGCTGTATCGCATGGACTCGCTGCTGTTCCCGATCCTCGCGGTCGAGAGCAAGCGGCCGTACTTCGAGTACTCGGCGACGTACGCGCCGGACCGGGCCTACGCGAATCTGTTCCGCGCCGCGCGCGAGAGCGAGCGCGAGGTGCCGTCGCCGCTGCTGCAGATCCTGCCGACGTACCTGCGTTTGCACTTCCAGGTCCACCAGGACGGGGCGATCACGTCGCCCCAAGTTCCCGACGTCGAGAAGCGCGACGACCTGATCGACTCGGGAGTCGTCGACGCCGACCGCGTCACCGCGTGCGCCGAACGTCTCGTGTCGCTGGAACGCGTGCTGAAGTCCGATCCGCGGTGGACGACGCTGTTCGAGACGCGACGCCCCGACCCCGTGACGTCCGCGTCGTCGGTGACGTCGGCGACGCAGACGCTGCCGAACCAGGCCGCGGATCCGGCGAACACCGGCGAGGATGCGCTGTATGCGCAGAACATGGTCGAGTTCCACAATCGCCAGTCCGCGCGCGCCGAGCTGCAGCGCAACGCGTCGAACTCGGATCCGTCGGGGCTGAACGCGGCCGCGCCGGCCGTCGTGCTCGACGAGTTCCAGCCGGCGTGGATCGGTCGCGAGCTGCTGCTCGTGCGACGCGTCCGCGTCGGACCGGCCACCTACGTCCAAGGTTGCTGGCTCGATTGGGAATCGATCCGTACCGACTTGATCTCGCGCGTCCGCGACCTGCTGCCGAACGCGAAACTGGTGCCGCTGCTGAAGGCGTCGCGCGTTCCCTCCGAGCATCAGCTCGCTGCGCTGCCGGTCGCGTTGGTGCCGGGCCGCATCGCGCGCAGCGAGGCGCCGCCGGCGACGCCGTTGTTCTTCTCGTTGTCCTTGGCGATCGGATCGGCGCTGGTCGCGGCCGTCGCCGTCGCGCTGCTGCTGTTCGTGATGCTGTCGTTCAACGAGCGGCGCGCCGCGTTCGTGTCGACGGTGACGCACGAACTGCGCACGCCGCTGACGTCGCTGCGCCTGATGTCGGACCTGCTGCTGCAGTCGCGCGCCGACGATCCGGTCAAGCGCAAGCGCTACCTCGAGACGCTGCAGCGCGAAGCAGCGCGGCTGTCGCACCTCGTGGAGAACGTGCTCGCGTACTCGCGGCTCGAAGCCGACCGCGGGGAGCGCCGGCGCGAGACGCTGCGCCTCGACGCGTTGCTCGAGCGCACGCTCGAACGCTGCCGCGAGCGCGCCGGCCGGGCCGGCATGGATCTCGACGTCCGGATCGACGACGCGTTGCGCGCGCGCTCGGTCGTCGCCGACCCGGCCGCCGTCGAGCAGATCCTGTTCAACCTCGTCGACAACGCCTGCAAGTACGCGGCCGAAGCGCCGGAGCATCGCATCGAGCTGACGGGCCACGACGAAGGCGCGATGGTCGCCTTGCGCGTCCGCGACTTCGGTCCGGGCGTCGACGCTGCGCAGCACGGCCGGTTGTTCCGCGCGTTCCAGCGTGCGCGCGACGGCGAGGTCCGCGGGGTGCCCGGCGTCGGTCTCGGGCTCGCGCTGTCGCGCCGCTTGGCGCGGGCGATGGGGGGCGAGTTGCGTCACGACGACGAAGTGGATCGCGGTGCGGCGTTCCTTCTGCGCTTGCCGACCGCTTGAATCGCCGGGATGGACACCTGGATCGAAGTCGACGTACGCGTGCCGGAAGGCCTCGAAGAACTCGCCGCGGAGGCGCTGCTGGCGCCGCCGCTGACCGGCCTCGAACTCGCGCCGGGGCGGCTGCGCAGCTACTTCCTCGCCGCGAACGACTCGGACGCGGTGCGCGCGGACATGCAGGCGCGGGTCGCGGATGCCGTCGCGCGGTCCGGCCTCGGCCGGGCGGACGACGTCGCCGCGACGTTCCGCACGATGAAGCCGATCGACTGGAACGTCGCGTGGCGCGAGTCGCTGCGGCCGTTCCGGATCGGCCGCTTCGCGGTCGTGCCGCACGATTTCGCCGGCGGCGTGCGACCGTCCGACATCGTGTTGCGACTCGAGCCCGGCGGCTCGTACGGCACCGGGCGTCACCCGAGCACGAGGTTCGCGCTGCGCTTCTTGCAGCGGACGCTGCGACCGGGCGATCGCGTGCTCGACGCGGGATCGGGCTCGGGGATCCTCGCGGTCGCCGCGGCGAAACTCGGAGCGCGTGAAGCGCTCGGGTTCGACGTCGATCCGAACGCGGTCCCGAGCGGAGACGAACTCGCCGAACGCAACGACGTGGCGGAACCGTGTCGATTCCGCTGCGGCGATTTCGGCGAGCTCGGCGCGAACGACGTCGAGTTCGACGTCGTGATGGCGAACCTCCACGCGGACCTGCTGCAGGCGCACGCGGGCGATCTGGCCGCGCGGCTGCGCCGAGGCGGCGCGCTGATCGCGAGCGGGATCCGCGTCGAGGAGGACGAGCGGACCCGCGCAGCGTTCGCGGCGGCCGGCATCACCGTGCACGGCACGATGCGCGGGCGGAAGTGGATGGCGATGTTCGGGACGCGGACCTGACGGTCGGAACGCGGGCCTGCGGCGCCGCGCGCGGAAGTGGTGCCCCCCGAAGGACTCGAA
>JAEUIB010000041.1 GCA_016795255.1 Planctomycetota bacterium | reverse complement strand
CGGCGCGACCGGCAATCCGGTCGCGAACGCGCGGATCGGCCGCTCGCGAAGCGTCGTCGGCATGCAGTTCGATCCGCTGGTGATGCACCAGTCGGCGACCAGCGACGCTCAGGGACGCTTCACGTTGCGCGGCCTGTCGGCCGGCACGATCACGCTCGCCGCGCACGCCGATCACTTCGCGCCGGCGACGAGTTCGCCGATCGCGCTCGCCGAAGGCGAAGTCCGCGACGGCGTGACGATCACGCTGGTGCGCGGCGCGACGATCCACGGATTCGTCGGTTCGCAGGACGGCGAGCCCGAGGCCGGCTCGATCGTCACCTGCCAACAGCTCGGGTCGTTCGTGCCGATGACGACGACCGCCGGCGCCGACGGGCGCTATCGACTCGAAGGACTCGCCGCCGGTTCGTACACGGTGACGAAGCTCGGCGCGATCGCCGACGAGGGCGGCGAGAACGCGATGAGCGCGCTGTTCTCGAAGATGGCGACGCGCAGCGCGCGCGTGAACGCGGGCGAGGAAGCGACGGTCGACTTCATCAGCGGCGCGCGCACCGGACCGGCGCTGACCGGACGCGTCACCGAAGGCGGCGAACCGCTGCAGGGCGCGTTCCTGACGTTCACTCCCGAAGACGTCGAGACGCCGACCGACGTCGCCGCGGGGCTCGGCGCGATGCGCCTGGTCTCGACCGACGCGGACGGGATGTACCGCATCGACGGACTGTCCGCCGGCGATTGGTCGGTGACCGTCCAATCGGGCGCGAGTCTGTCGGACACCGCGCGCCAGACCTTCGAGTTCTCGCTGTCGAACCTGCCCGAACAGCGGCAGGACTTCGCGCTGCAGGCGACCGGCATCGAAGGACTCGTGCGCGCGAAGGACGGCAAGGAGCCGCTGAAGGGCGTCCGCGTGCGCATCGACGCGACCGACGCGAAGGTCAAGCTCGACGCGTTCGTCGGCGCGACCGGAGCGAGCCGCGTCGCGGATCTGTTCACCGATCAGGACGGGCGGTTCGTCGCCCGCGGGCTGGCCGCGGGTCGCTATCGCGTGTCGGCCGGCGGCCCGGGCTTCTTCGGGTTCGGCGGCACCGGCTTCGCCGCCGCCGAGCCGGTCGAAGTCGACGTCAAGGACGGTACGCGGACGCAAGGGGTCGACTTCGACCTCGAGCCCGGCGGCGCGGTGCGCGGCACCGTCAGCAAGCCGAACGGGACGCCGGTCGGCGGCGCGTCGATCTTCGTCGTCGATGCCAACGCGTCGGTCGAGCCGTTCGCGCAGGTGATGACCGACGACACCGGCGCGTTCGAGGTCAGCGGCCTCGCGCCCGGCTCCCACGTCGTCATCGCACGTGCGTCCGGCTACGCGCCGGCGATCGAGCACGGCGTCCGCGTCCGCGCCGAGGAGAAGGCCGACGTCACGCTGCGCGTCACCGAGGGTGCGAACCTGACCGTGGTCGTCACCGATGCCGCGGGCGCCGCGTTGGCGGGCGCGAAGGTCACGCTGACCGACCCGTCGGGCCTCGCGTTGAACCAGTACCTCGGCCTCGACGAGATCATGCAGAAGCTCGGCGCGTCGACGACCGAGCACGACCTCGGCGCGCTCGCGGCCGGCAGCTACACGCTCGTCGTCGACAAGAACGGCAAGTCCGCGACGACCGCCGTGCAGCACGGCGGACAGGCGCAGACGGTCACGATCGCGCTGCCGTGACATGAACAGAGTTCGGCCGACGTAGGTCATCGGCGAGTCGCTGCCGTCGCCGTCGTCACGGTGCGCGAGCTCGACGCTCCGTCGCGAGAGCGCCGGGCTTTCCCCAGCCGACGCGTGGATTTCCCCGATCGCGGTCGTCCGGATCCCACCCGATTCCCCACATCTCGCACGGCCCGCACGTTGCGTGGTTCGGGACCGTGGGCGCCCTCTTCATACCGGTCGCATCATCGGGCGGAAGATCGACGCCGGCACGACCGGATGGAAAGATGACGCGTCGGTGCGCGGAACCGCCGCATCGAACCACCGGCGATGCGAACTCCGACACCGAGGGAGGCCCATGCGCCGTCGAGTCGAAATCGCCGCGGTCACCCTCACCATCGCAGCTCTCGGATGCCGTGGCGCACCGACGGCACGCGAACTCGAAGCTCGGGACGTCCTCGAGCGAGCCGACGCCACGCGATCGGCCGCCATCGCTTCCGAACCGTCGGCGCTCGACTCCGACGCGACGTTCGAGGACTTCGCTCGCCACGCGGCGTTGCGCAGCCCTGCGGTCGCCGAACGATTCGCTCTCTGGTCGGCCGAGGTCGAGCGCATCACGATCGCGCGCTCCCTCGACGACCCGACGATCACGCTCGAAGGTGAGATCGATCGCGTGTTGACCGGTCTCGCGATCGGCATCGCCGGTGCGTTTCCGTGGCCGGGCAAACTCGCTCTCGCCGCAGACGCGAGTTCCGGACTGGCGGAGGCCCGTCGACACGAGTTCGAGAGCGAAGTCGCGTCCGCGATCGCGACGGTCCGGGCCGCGTACGTCGAAGCCGCGTTCAACGAGGAGTCGATCGTCGTGGCCCGCGACGTCGAACGGATCGTCGACGAACTCGTCGAACTGACGAGGACTCGGCTTCGGGTCGCACAGATCGACCAGCTCGATCTCCTCCGGATCGAAATCGAACGCGACCAACTGCGAAACGAGATCGCGTCCCTCGAAGACGGACGGAACGTACTGCGCGCACGGCTGAAGAGCGCGCTCGGCATCGCACCGACGGGTGACGACCCGCCGCTGCCCGTCGAGTTGCCTCGACGGGGAGCCGAACTTCCGTCCGGTGACCTGTTCGCCGAGTTGATCGCTCGCAATCCGAAGCTGTCGGCGCTCGAAGCGGAGATCCGATCGGCGGAGAGTTTGGTCGCTCTCGCGCGACGGTCCGCCTATCCCGACTTCCTTCTTGGAGTCGAGGGACGGCTGACCGACCCCGTCGGCGTGTCGTCGTCGAGCCCGCTCACGGTGAGTCCCGAGGTCGGGATCACGCTGCCGATCTTCCGCGACAAGATCGATGCCACGATCGCCGCAGCGCTCGCCGACCAGAGAGCCGCGAGGGCGCGCCTCGAGGGCGAGCGCCTCCGTTTCGTCGTCGAGCTCGCGAGCGCGCTGTTCCTCTACCGCGACTCGGAGCGCCGCATCGCGCTGACCGCGGAGCGACTGCTCCCGAAGGCGCAGGAGGCGCTGGTCGTCGCGCGCACGGGATACGGCAGCGGCGCCATCGATCTGACCGCGCTTCTGGATGCCGAACGCAACCTGCGCGCGTTCCAACTCGGCTTGGCTCGAGCGCGCCTCGACCGCGAGGTCGCCTGCGCCAGGATCGAGTACGAGATGTTGGCGCGCGTTCCTCGAGAACTTCGACTCTCGAACACGGAGCGGACCGAACCATGAAGACGTCGAGGTACGCGATTCTCGCCACTCTCGTGCTGCCGTTCGCGTCGGCGTGTGGTCCGACCGCGGACCATTCCGGGCACGCGCGGGAGAGCGCTCCGATCGAGCAGCGCGGCGACGAGCCGATGCAGCAGGCGGAGTGGACCTGCTCGATGCACCCTCAGATCCGATTGCCGGCGCCCGGTGAATGTCCCATCTGCGGGATGGATCTCGTTCGCGTCGAGGACACGGACCCCGACGACTCGGTCACCCTGTCCGCCGGTGCGCGACGGATCGCGTCGATCCAAGTCGCGACGGTCGACGAACGTGTCCTGGATCACGTCGTGCGCACCGTCGGCCGCATCGAGCTCAACGAACGCGAGGTGGCGTACCTCACGGCCCGAGTCGCCGGACGCGTCGAGCGCGTCTTCGCCGACTTCACGGGGATGCGCGTGAAGCAGGGCGATCACCTCGTCGACCTGTACTCACCCGACCTCACGGTCGCTCAGCAGGAGTACCTGCTCGTGGCGCGACGCCGTGACGCGGATCCGGCGGCACTCGAGCTCGCGCGTCAGAAGCTCGCGCTGCTCGGCCTGACCCCGGCTCAGATCGAGCATCTCGAGTCGAGTGGTACGCCCAGCGTCGTGCTCACCGCATTCGCGCCGATCGGCGGCACCGTGATCGAGAAGAACGTTCGGGAACAGAGCTACGTCGCTGCGGGCGACCCGCTGTACACGATCGCGAACCTGGCGACCGTCTGGCTGCAGGCCGAAATCTACGAGTACGAACTGCCTTGGGTGACGTTCGGACAGAGCGTCGACGTCGACGTCGAGGCCGTGCCCGGCGAGACGCTGCAGGGAGTCGTGGCGTTCGTCGACCCGATGGTGAACGAATCGACGCGCACGATTCGCGTTCGGATCGACCTCGACAATCCCGGCGAGCGGCTCAAGCCCGGGATGTTCGCATCGGCTCGCATCCACGCCCGGCTCGCCGAAGGAGGCACGCGCGCGGCCGGCTCGGTGATCGGGGAGTTCGCCTGTTCGATGCACCCGGAAATCCGCTCGAACGAGCCCGGCGCGTGCCCGATCTGCGGCATGGCGCTCGAGAAGGACGTTCCGTCGGGGCCCGCCGCCGCCGCTCTCGTCGCCGTCCCGGCGACCGCCGTGCTCGATTCCGGCCTCCGCCGCATCGTGTGGGTGGAAGAGGGACCGGGCCGATTCGCCGCGCGTGACGTGAAGCTCGGACCGCGCGCCGGCGATCACTACCCGGTGCTGTCCGGCGTCGTCGAAGGGGAGATCGTGGTCGTGCACGGGAACTTCTTGCTCGACTCGCAGGCACAGATCACGGGCAAGCCGTGCCTGCTTTTCCCCGAGGGTCTCCGCGCGACGCCGGCTCACGCCGAACACGCGAACCACTGAGGGTCCGCCATGCTCGTTCGCGCGCTCGTCACCTGGTGTCTGAGGAACCCCCTGTTCGTCACGGTGTTCTCGATCGCCGTGCTCGTGCTCGGGATCCACGCGATTCGGAACACGCCGGTCGACGCGATTCCCGACATCGGCGAGAAGCAAGTGATCGTGTTCGCCGACTGGCCCGGCCGATCACCCCAGGACGTCGATCAGCAGGTCACGTACCCGTTGACCGCGGCGCTCGAGGGTACGCCCCACGTCAAGACGATCCGCTCGATGTCGGGATTCGGCTTCGCGATGGTGTTCGCGATCTTCGACGACGACGCGGATTACTACGAGTCGCGAACGCGCGTCCTGGAACGGCTCGCCACCGTGGAGGGGCGCATGCCGGAGGGCGTCGCGCCCGTTCTGGGTCCGGACGCCACGGCCTTGGGTCAGGTGTTCTGGTACACGGTCGAAGGCGAAGGGTTCTCGCTCGAGGAACTGCGCAGCGTCCAGGACTGGTTCGTTCGCTGGCAGTTGAACGCCGTCGCGGGAGTCTCCGAGGTCGCGTCGATCGGGGGACACGTCCGTGAATACCAGGTCGACGTCGACCCGGACCGGATGCGCGCTCACCGTGTGACGCTTCGCGAGGTCTTCGAAGCGATCCGGCGCTCGAACCTCGACGTCGGCGCCAAGGTGATCGAGCAGGGCGGAGCGGAGTACTTCATCCGCGGCGTCGGCTTCGTGAAGACGGTCGAGGACCTCGAGCACGTCGTGGTCCGACAGGAAGGCGGCACGCCGCTCTACGTGAAGAACGTCGCCGACGTGGCGCTCGGCCCCGAGTTCCGGCGCGGCGCGCTGAACAAGGACGGCGTCGAAGCCGTCGGAGGCATCGTCCTCGCCCGCTTCGGCGCCAACCCGGGCGACGTCGTCGACGGCATCAAGCGGAAGATCGAGGAGATCGAGCCGGGTCTGCCGTCGAGGACGCTGGCCGACGGATCGACGAGTCGCGTCAGGCTGGTTCCGTACTACGACCGGACGACCATCGTCGACGAAGTCCTGGTGACGCTGAGAACGGCGTTGTCGGAGGAGTTGCTCGTCGCCGGCGCGGTCGTCGTGATCTTCTTGCTCCATCTGCGCGCTTCGCTGTCCATCCTGGCGACGTTGCCGCTGTCGCTCGCGCTCGCCTACGTCGCGATGTACCAGCTCGGCGTCGACGCGAACATCATGTCGGCCGCCGGCCTCGCGATCGCGATCGGGGACGTGGCCGACATGGGCATCATCATGACGGAGAACATCTACCGTCGGCTCGCCGAACATCCCGATCGACGCCGCGATCGCGCGGGCTTCGTGAAGCTCGTGGAGGAAGGCGCCCACGAGGTCGGTCCGGCGATCCTCACCGCCGTGATGAACACGATCCTCTCGTTCGTGCCGGTGTTCTTCCTCGAGGGTCAGGAAGGGAAGCTGTTCAAGCCGCTCGCGTACACCAAGACGTTCGCGATCGCGGCCTCCGTACTCCTCGCGTTGACGGTCGTTCCGGCGATCGCGTTGCTGACGCTGCAGGAACTCAAGTGGTCGAACGTACGACGACTCCTCGTCACCGGGGTCGTGACTCTCGTCGCGGGAACCACGGCCCGCATCGCACTGCCGCACGCCGCGTCCGCGTCGGGTTGGCCGACGACGCTCGCGATCGCGGCGATCGTCGCGCTCGCGTGCTGGCGCATCACCGGCGAGTCGTTGACGCCGCTCGACCGGAATCCGGTC
>JAEUIB010000036.1 GCA_016795255.1 Planctomycetota bacterium | reverse complement strand
GCGATCACTCCTTGCGCATCCACAGGATCGAGTGGCGGATGCCCCACAGCGAAATCTTCGCGCCGTCGTCGAAGTCGCGCATCGGCCGCGACTCGATGCCGAAGCCGTCGTGCGCCGTCTGCACCCAATTGACGTGCGGTCCGCCCGAATCCCAACGGTACGCGTAGATCGCACCCTGCGGCCCGTTCGCGAACGCCACCGGCACGCGCGTGCGCGTCCAGATGTCGTACATCATGCAGGTGAGCCAACCCTCGTCGAGCTTCGCGTTCTCCACCTTCTGCGTGCGGTACGCGATCATCTGGCCGGCCGCGTCGGGGCCGCCGGTGTGGAAGATCGTCAGTTGCCCCGCATCGGTGAACGCGACGACCGGCCGCGAGCAGCAGCCGTTGCCGCTGCCTTCGCCGCGCGTCCAGACCGTCTCCTTCTCCCACAGCTTGTCGCCGTTCACGACGCAGCTCGTCACGCGCATCGCGAAGATGCCGCCGCGCGAGTTGTGCATCGACGTGACGAGCTTCACGCTGCCGTCCTTCGGATCCTGCGCGAGCCCCGGCGTCACCAGCGAGCGCGTCTCGAGCTTCTGCGCCGCGGACACCGCCGGCTTGTCGCCCCACGTGAACCAGCGCGCTTCGAGCGTGTCGTCGTCCGCGCGCGCGACGATCAGCACGCGATCGCCGACGAGCGCCGCGCCGAACTCGCGCCGCGGCAGGTCCGGCACTTCGATCGGCCCTTCGAGTTTGTCCGCCGCGAAGCGCGTGACGCGCCAGCCATACAAGTGGCGGTGGAACAGGAAGCCCCAGTCCTTGCCGCCGACGACGACCGGATCGGATTCCGTCGCCGAGTTCGGCACGACGCGCTTCTCCGACCACGTCTCGTTGCCCTGGTACGTCTTGATCCACGTGTGGTCGCGCGTCGGATCCACGCAGACGAAATGGCACACGCCGTTCACGTAGGCGAGGCTCGGGCCGAGGCCGATCGCTTCGTGATCGCGCCGGATGCCGGCGTTCGTCGAACCGCCGTAGTTGACGTCCGCGGCGACGGCGCCTTCGTCGAAGCGCCCGTTCTGGTTCCAGTCGATGCGCGTCCCGCCGGCGCCGTCGTCCTCGAGCGTGAAGCGGAACGGATGCGTCTCGAGGTACTTCAGGTCCGCGTACGGGAACGGCAGGCGCTCGGACAACTGCTTCTCGTCGAGCACGATCGAGCGGAAGCGGCCGTCGGAGAAGCGGATCGCGTTGCCGTCGCCGCCGAGCGAATACGAGAACGCGTAGTTCATCAGCGACGGATACAGCGGGCACCACGCCGCTTCCGAGTCGCCCTCGTGCGACAACGACAATTGGTGGCCGAACTCGTGCGCGAACACGGCCCAGCCGTTGCCGCAGCCGCCCATGTCGCCGGTCTGCTGCGCTTGCCCGCCGCCCCACGGCGTGACTTGCATCCAATGCATGAAGCCGCGCTCGCGCGCCGGGAAGCGCTCGTTGCCCTGCTCTGGCCAACCGAGGTTCTGCTTCTCCTTCGGGATGAAGTCGGGCTCGATGCGGAAGTGGACCGCGATGCCCTTCGTGCCGTCGGGGTTCGTCGTCGCGAGCGCGCGATAGAGCTGCTGGACGCGCGCGAGTTCGCCGTCCATCGCCTTCGCGTCGACGCCGTCGTAGTACGACAGCGTGCAGAGCACGTCCTGGCGGCGCGGCGACAGCGTGTCGTCGGCGATCGGACCCGCGGGCGCGACGCCGCAGAACTTCACGCGCGGACCGAGCTGGATCCCGCGCGGCAAGCCGTGCACTTCCCAGCCGTCGAGCAACCCGTCGTCGTCGGTGTCGCGATCGAACGGATTGGTTTGCAGCGTCAGCTCGTCGGCGTCGACGAGTCCGTCGGCATCCTGATCCTGCGACGCCGGATTCGGCCCGAGCTGCGAACGGATCACGTAGTGCGCATGCGGCAGCGCGCAGCGGAACACCGTCAGTACGTCGAGCACGCCGTCGCCGTTGAGGTCGCCACCGAAGCGCGTGACGACGGGGCTCGCCGGCTCGTACGGCGGCGGCTCGGTCGGGAAGTCGGGCAGCGCGGGCGGCGTGGCCGCGAGCGGCAGCGGCACCTGCGTGATCTCGGCGAACTTCGAGCCGTCGAAGCGCGCGTACACGTCCGCCT
>JAEUIB010000890.1 GCA_016795255.1 Planctomycetota bacterium | reverse complement strand
GTTCTGGCGCACCGACAGATCGGCGTCGAGCCCCGGTCGATGCAGGGCGACACCGACGCGACCCGACAGCGACGCGACGCGCTCCGGGGCACAGCCCAACAGGCGGACGTGCCCGCGGTCGGCGCGCAGCAAGCCGAGCAGCACCGCGAGCATCGTCGACTTGCCGGCACCGTTCAGCCCGATGAAGCCGACGATGTGGCCACGAGGCACCACCAACTCGAGTCCGCGCAGGACCGAGTTCGACCCGTACGCCTTGTGCACGTCGCGCGCTTCGACCGCCAGTTCGTTCATCGAGAGTCCTCGTACCGAAGGCGGAGATGATAGGCCCTGAAACGCGCACGGGGCGCGCGCCGTTGCCGGCGCGCGCCCCGTGTCTCGAGTCACTCGCGACCTGATCAGTTGCCGAAGATCAGGTGCAGACCGTTCGTCATCGACAGACCGTAGTACGTCCCCACGCTCGCGTCCTGGACGAGAGCCTGGATGCGGACTTCCTTGCCGCAGTAGTTCGGGTTGTCGACGATCGGCACCGAGACCGTCAGCGTGCCGAGACCATCGGTCACGCCCGCGATCTGGACGATCGCCGGGTTCGTCAGCAGCAAGCCGCTGTCGAACGGCAGGATCGTGTTGTTCGTGCCGACCACGAAGTACACCAGCGAGTTCGGCGCCGCGTTCGCGACCTGGATCTGCAGGCCGAGGCTCGGGACCTTCGGCTGCGTCAGGTTGGCGAGCGTCGGGACACCGGTCAGACCGGCCTTGCCGAGGCCGTACATCTGCGCGGACGACGCGTAGGTGCACGACTGCGGACCGACCGGCAGCAACGCCATGAAGATGTCTTCGCCGCCGTTCGGGGTCGTGTCGAACGAACCCGCGACCGTCGGGAAGTCCGTCGAGAACGTGCCGCCCGCGATGTAGGCCGCGCCGACGTCGTGGATGTTCATCGCGAACGCCACGTCGAACGCGCTGCCACCGAGGTACGAACCGTAGAGCAGGTTCGCGCCGGTCGGATCGAGGCGATAGACGTACGCGTCCTGCGGACCACCGTTGTACGTCGTGTCGAAGCCGCCCGGCGTCAGCTGGATCAGCGCCGACTCGGTCCAACCCGTCAGGTACGCGTCGCCGTTCTCGTCGGCCTCGACCGCGTTGCCGACCTCGATCTGCGCGCCACCGATGTAGGTCGCGTAGACCAGGCCCGTGCCCGTCGTGTTGAAGCGCGAGATGAAGCCGTCACCGTTGCCGCCCGGCGCCGTCTGGAACGCACCCGGCGTGGCCGGATAGACGTTCGACAGCGTGTAACCCGTGGCGAACGCAGTGCCGTCCGTGTGGTACGCGACATCGCGGACGACTTCCGACGAGCCGCCGATGAACGTCGAGTAGACGAGCGACGAACCCGTGAGGTCCATCTTCAGCAGGTAGCCGTTCGAGTTCCCGTTCGGGACGGTCGCGAAGGCGCCCGGCGTCGTCGGGAAGTTCGTCGACAGCGAGAAGCCACCGACGAACGCGTCACCGCCCGGCGAAACCGCGAGGGCGTTCGCGAAGTCGATGTTGTCGCCGCCGACGAGCGTCGAGTAGACGAGGCTCGAACCGTCCTGCGAGACCTTCGTGACGAACGTGTCGTTGAAGAACCCGTTGTCGTTGTAGGTCGTGTCGTACGCACCCGGCGTCGTCGGGAAGTTCGCCGACGACGTGAAGCCCGCGACGTACGCGAAACCGTTCGCGTCGACGCCGATGCCCTGGCCACCGAGCGAACCTTCTTCGCCCGCGCCACCGAGGAACGTCGAGTAGATCAGCGTGCTGCCGTCCGCGGAGAGCTTGGTCACGTACGTGTCCGAGCCACCGTTGAACGTCGTGTCGAACGCGCCCGGCGTGACCGGGTAGTCGTTCGAGCCCGTGCCGCCCGTGATGTACGACTCTTCGGTGTGGGTCACGTAGACGCCGTGACCGAAGTCACCGTCCGTGCCACCGATGTACGTCGAGAACAGCAGCGTGGTGCCGGTACCGACGAGCTTCGTCACGAACGAGTCGACGTTGCCGTTGTGCGTGAGGTCGAACGCGCCCGCGAGGACCGGGAAGTCGATCGACAGCGTGTCGCCGGCGATGAACATCGAGCACTTCGAGTCGACCGACACACCGCAGCCGTGCTCGTTGGCCGAGCCGCCGAGGTAGCTGCCGTAGGTGATGCCCGGGTCGACGACCAGCGGCAGGCTCGGATCGCGGTCGGGCGCGATGAAACCGAAGCGGTTGCCGTCGACGAGCGTGAACTGGCACTTGACGTCGGTGCGCGTGCCGTCGGAGTTCTCCATCCACGTGATGGGAGCGTCCTGACGCAACTCGCCGAATCGCGTCATCGCGACGAGCGAGCCGTCGGCGTCGATGCGAAGACCGTCGGCTCCCTCGACGCGGATGACGACCTGCGACAGGTCGGCACCGGGCGCGCACAGCAGGTCGTACTGGACCTTGCGCGCGTTGTCGCGGACGAGGACGTCGATGCCTTCGTACATGCCGTGATAGCGGACGGCGTCGAACGTCGGGACGTTCGTCACCCACTTCGAGGGATCCTGGCCCTTGAAGAAGTTGACCTTGCCTTCCTGAACGCGTTCACCGGCCAGGCTCACGTCGGGCGAGCGGCCTTCGAACGTCAGGAAGAGGTTCACTCCTTCGAACCCCGTCGAGCCCGTCTTGCGTTCCGCGAGACGCAGCGCGAAGCCGTCGTCCGTGAGGAACGCAGTCAGACCACCGACGCGGCCGGCGAACTGCGCCTTCGCGTCCATCTGGCCCTGGTTCGGGAAGAAATAGAGGGGCAGACGGCCGAACGTCGGCTGCGTCGCTTCGGCTGCGATGACCGGCATCGCCACAGCCAGAGAGAAGCCTAGGCATGCGGCGACGGGCCGCATGAAGGGCAGGGACATGCGCATGATCTGGGTACTCCGAATCCCTGAAGGAATGCAACGCCAGCGTCCCGGCGTGCCTGAGTGCGCGGGAATATACCCCGCACTTGGTGAGGTTGACCACAAGTTGGACGACACGAGATGGGCTCGAACAGACCGCCCGCTCTTCAACACCCCGCGGCGGAGGGTAACACCGATCCCCCGGGGGCGCTCAAGGGCGTCGGTGCTTTTCTCCGACAAGAGTTCGGAGCTCTGCGTCGAACCACGAAACCTCGTTCAACCCACGATCTTCACGAAAACCACGCCATGAGCCAGGATCCGATCATCCAGGCCTTTCTCGAAGAGGCCGAGGAACTGCTGACCCAGTACGAAGAGAGCCTGCTGCAACTCGAGGACCATCCAGAAGATGCGGAGGTCTTGAACCGCATCTTCCGCGCCGCGCACACGCTGAAGGGGAACAGCGGCATGCTCGGTCTCGAGATGATGGCGCACTTCACGCACAAGCTCGAAGACCTGCTCGACGAGCTGCGGAAGGGCATGCGCAGCGTCAGCCCCGACATCGTCTCGGTGCTGCTCAAATCGGGCGACGTCCTCAAAGGACTGGTCGAACACGCGCAGGACGGCGGCGACTCCGTCGACCCGCACCTGCGCGGGACGATGGACGAGACGCTGGCCCGGATCGTCGCGATCCTCGCGACGAAACCGCTCGCGACCGGCGAGTCGGCCGAGGCCGCGCCGAGCCCGGTCCTCGCGACCGCGCTGTTCGAACTTCGCTTCAACGTCGGGGCCGACCCGCAGAACCCCAAGGTCCACGGCGACGCGCTGACGAAGCTGCTGTCGAACCACGGCCGCGTCGGGGACGCCGACGTGAGCCTCGCGAACGCCGGCAAGGCGGGCGCCGCGACCCATCGCATCCAATTCACGACGGCGCTCGACAAGTCGTCGATCGAAGCGCTGCTCCGTCAGTCGGGGATGGCCGACGTCGGCGTCGCGCCGGTGTCCGGGCTGTTCGACGACGCCGTCGAGGACGAACCCGCTCCGACGCCGAATGCGGCCACGCCGAGCGCGCCGCCGGAACTCGCCCCGAGCCCGCCGCGAGCCGTCGCCGCTCCCGCCGCCGCTCCCGCCGCCGCTCCCGCCTCATCGAAGGAGACGCCGGCGAAGGCCGCACGCGCCGCCGTCGACGCCGACTCCAAGAAGGGCCCGGAAGCCGCCAGCATCCGCGTCCCGATCGAGAAGGTCGACAAGCTGATCAACCTGATCGGCGAACTCGTGATCACGCAGTCGATGGTCGCCCAGCTCGTCAACAACTTCTCGTTCGAGCGGCTCGGTCAGCTCGAGGAAGCTGTCGGCGTCATGGATCGCCACGCACGCGATCTGCGCGAGCGCATCATGGCCGTCCGGATGATCCCGATCAAAACGCTGTTCTCGAAGTTCCACCGGCTGGTGCGGGACCTCGTGACGGTGACCGGCAAGTCCGCGGACCTCGAGATCGAAGGCGAGGAAACGGAACTCGACAAGACGGTCATCGAGAAGATCGGCGATCCGCTGACGCACCTGATCCGCAACTCGATGGACCACGGGCTCGAAACACCCGAAGAGCGCCGCGCCGCCGGCAAGCCCGAGACCGGGACCGTCCGGCTCGTCGCCTATCAACAAGGCGGGAAGATCTGCATCGAGGTGTCCGACGACGGCCGCGGCATCGACCGCGATCGCGTCGTCCAGAAGGCGGTCGAGAAGGGTCTGATCCCCGCCGACCAGTCGCTGACCGACGAGCAGGCGTTCGCGCTGATCTTCAAGCCCGGCTTCTCGACGGCGCCGCAGGTCACCGAGCTGTCGGGACGTGGCGTCGGCATGGACGTCGTGAAGCGCAACGTCGAGGAACTCGGCGGGACGATCGCCATCAAGAGCGAGCGCGGCAAGGGCACGCAGATGCGCATCGCGCTGCCGCTGACCCTCGCGATCCTCGACGGGCAGGCGTTGTGCGTAGGGAACGACGTCTACATCCTCCCGCTCGTCTCGATCACCGAGTCGATCCGTCCGAACGAATCCGACGTCCACGCGCCGGCGGGCGGCCCCGAGGTCGTCCTCGTGCGTGGTCGCGCTCTGCCGATCCTGCGGCTGAACGAACTGCTCGGACTGTCGGTCGGGAGTCGCGACCTGATGTCGGGGCTGTTCGTCCTCGTCGAGAACGAGGGCCGGCAAGCCGCGCTGTTCGTCGACGAACTGCTCGGCCAACAGCAGGTCGTCATCAAGGGCATCGAGCGCAACTACCAGCGCATCGAGGGCATCGCCGGCGCGACGATCCTCGGCGACGGTCGCGTCGCGCTGATCCTCGACGTTCCCGGGATCTTCGCGCTGTCGACCACGCGCGTGCCGTTGACGACCTGAACCACGCCGCGGACGCGCACGACTTCGCCCGAGGTCGATGCGGCGAAAGGCCCTCAGAAAACACGACCGACTTGCCGATGCATCTGGCGCCGGTCCGCCGTGGAGCGGACGGCACGGAACCGGACCGGAGAATTCGATGACGCCCACTCAAGCCACGCCGACCGACCTCGATCACCGCCTGTCCTTCAACGTCGACGGCAACCAGTTCCTCACCTTCTCGATCGGAGGCGAGGTCTACGGCGTCGAGATCCTGCGCGTGCAGGAGATCAAGGGCTTCTGCACCGTGACGCCGGTGCCGAACGCTCCGAAGTTCGTCAGCGGCGTCATGAACCTGCGCGGCACGATCGTGCCGGTCATCGATCTGCGCCAGCGGCTCGGACTCGCGCGCGCCGACGCGAATCGGTTCACCGTCATCGTCGTCGTCAACGTCAACGACCGCGTCAGCGGCCTGGTCGTCGACTCGGTGTCGGACGTGCTGACGATCCCGGTCGAGTCGATCCAACCGCCGCCCGAGCTCGGCATGCGTCAGGACTCGCGGTTCGTCCGCGGTATGGCGAAGGTCGGCGAGCGCCTCGCGATCCTGCTCGACACCGAACGCCTGCTGCGCTTCGACGACGGGACCAAGACCGCCGACGCGTCATGAACGGCCACGACACGAACGGTGGCACGCCCGGGAATCGTGCACCGACGACCGGCGGGTTCGAACTGACTCGCGCCGACTACGAGCGCTTCGCGCGCCTGATCCACGCTCGCGTCGGGATCAATCTCGGCGAGAACCGCATGCCGATGCTGCAGGCGCGTCTGGCGCGCCGGCTGCGCGCGCTCGGTCTGTCGTCGTTCCGCGATTACCTGAACCGCATCGAGTCGATGGCTCCGACCGATCCGGAACTGACCGCGTTCATCAACGCGGTGACGACGAACAAGACCGAGTTCCTGCGCGAAGAGCACCACTTCCACTACCTCGCCGACGAGTGGCTCGCGCCACTGCTGGCGGCGAGCCCGCGCCCGCCGACGTTGCGCGTCTGGTGTTCGGCGAGCAGCACCGGCGAAGAGCCGTACTCCATCGCGATCACGATGCTCGAGACGCTCGAGCAGGCCGGACGACAGGCGGACCTGCGGATCCTCGCGTCGGACATCGACACCGACGTGCTGTCGCGCGCGCGGGACGGCATCTACGACGAGGAGCGCCTCGAGCCGCTGAGCCCGCTGCAACGCCGGCGCTGGTTCGTGAAGCACGGCGCCGATCAGTGGCGCGTCGTCGACGAACTCCGGTCCTACATCTCGTTCAAACGGCTGAACCTGATGGACGAGAAGTGGCCGATCAAGAGCGCGCTCGACGTCGTGTTCTGCCGCAACGTGATGATCTACTTCGATCGTGAGACCCAGTCGCGCATCGTCCGCCACTTCGCGCAGCACATGAAGCCCGACGCTCTGCTGTTCCTCGGACACTCCGAAACGATGATGGGCGCGGAGATCCCGTTCCGCCACATCGGCCGCACGGTGTATCGCCACGTGGCCCACGCCCAAGACCGCACGAGCGGCGCTCTGCCGGGAGGAAAACCACGGTGACCGCAACGATCCTGATCGTCGACGATTCCCGCATGGTCCGCACGCTCGTCCGCGGCGCGCTCGAGGCCGGAGGATTCAACGTCGTCGAAGCCATCCACGGCGCCCACGCGCTGACGCAGCTCGACCGGCAGACTCCCGATCTGATGATCACCGACGTCAACATGCCGGAGATGGACGGCTTGACGTTGGTCGAACGCGTCCGTCCCCAGGCGCGCTTCGCGCAGTTGCCGATCCTGATGCTCACCACCGAAACCGCGGAGGACCTGAAGCAACGAGGTCGCCAAGCCGGCGCGAACGGGTGGATGGTGAAGCCGTTCAGCCCCACTCAGTTGCGCGAAACCGTCGCCCTGGTCCTCGAGCGCGCGCGTTCCGGCGCTCTGTTCGCGAAGAAGAGCGGTTCGAGCGCAGGAAGCGACGGTCGGCGATGACGGCACTCACGAAACCGATCGTGCACATCACGATCGGCGGAGTGCATGCGACCAACGAGCCGACGCTCATCCGAACGACGCTCGGGTCCTGCATCTCCGCCTGCTTGTTCGATCCGGTGGCCGGCGTCGCCGGCATGAACCACTTCATGCTGCCGTCGGTCGTCGACGGGGACGAGTCGCTGCGCTTCGGCGTGCACGCGATGGACCACCTGATCGGAAAACTGATGCGCCTCGGCGCCGACCGAGCGCGCTTCCAAGCCAAGGTGTTCGGCGGCGGTCACGTCCTGAACACGCGCGAATCCGACGACAGCGTCCCGCGACGGAACGTGCGCTTCATCCGGCAATACCTCGCCGACGACGGGATCCCGATCGTCGCCGAAGACCTCGGCGGCTACGCGGCTCGCAACGTCGAGTTCGACACGTCCACGTTCAAGGTCAAGATCCGCAAATTGAAGGGCCTCGTGATCGCGGCCGAGCTCACGCAGAAGGAGGCGCCGTCCAGCGAAGCGCCTCCGCGCACCGGCGGCATCACGCTGTTCGACTGAGAGAGCGTGAATCGATCCGATCGATTCACGTTCTCGGACTCACCAGGTGCCGCTCGGCGCCGACGCGCCGACCCCGATCGACCGGAGCACACGCATGCCATCGAAGATCCGCGTCCTCGTCATCGACGACTCCGCGCTCACGCGCCAGATCCTGGTCAGCGCGCTGTCGTCGGCCGCGGACATCGAAGTCATCGGCACCGCGCCCGATCCGTACGTCGCCCGCGACAAGATCAAGGAACTCGAGCCCGACGTCCTGACGCTCGACGTCGAGATGCCGCGGATGGACGGACTGACGTTCCTCGAGAAGCTGATGCGCGGTCACCCGATGCCGGTCGTGATGGTCTCGACGCTGACCGAGAAGGGCAGCGCGACGACGCTGCGCGCGCTCGAACTCGGCGCGGTGGACTTCGTCGCGAAGCCGACGTTCGACGTCCGCAAGAACATGGCGCTGGTCGCGGCGGAAGTCGTCGAGAAGGTCCGCGCGGCGCGCTTCGCCCACGTCCGCTCGCCGGTCGACGTCGGCTCGATCCGCCGGCTGCCGCAGATCACGCACGGCGCGCTCCCCGAGACCACCGACAAGATCATCGCCGTCGGCGCATCGACCGGCGGCACCGAGGCGTTGAAGGTGTTCCTGACCGCGATGCCGCCGGACGCTCCGGGCATCGTCATCACGCAGCACATGCCGCAACTGTTCACCAAGCAGTTCGCGGAGCGCCTGAACACGCTGTGCGCGATCGAGGTCAAGGAAGCCGAGAGCGGCGACCGCGTCCGCACCGGCCGCGCGCTGATC
>JAEUIB010000880.1 GCA_016795255.1 Planctomycetota bacterium | reverse complement strand
GGTGCCATCATTGGGGCTGGACGCTGCTCGCAGCGGGTCTGTTGAACGTCATCGCGAAGTTCTTCGCCGCGGTGTCCCCACGGGTCGAGCACGCGGTTCAAGCGTCGGCGAACGAGATCGCGGCGTGGAGCCTGGGCGTGGGCGCGGCGGTATTGATCGGCTACGCCGCGACGGTTTGGTGCCGCGTTCCCGGAGCGGCGCATGCCGATCACGACGGCGCGTCACCGCACCGGTCGTTCGTCGGTTGGATCACGACCCGGCCCGCACTCTGGGGCTGGGCGTTCGTGATCGCTGCGGCGCCCTTGTGGATGTCGCATCGTCTCGGCCCGGTGACGACGATCTGGCCGGACTCGCACGAGTGGTGGCTGATCCTGACCGGCGTCGTGCTGCTGTGCGGCGGTCTGGCGTTGGCGTGGAGCGAGCGGAGCTTCCACGGAGAAGACGCAAGGCGCTACGGAGCGATGGAGCAGTTGTTCCTGTGCGCCGATCGTCGTCTCGCCGAACTGATCCCGCAGTACGCAGAGAAGGGCGACAAACATGTCCTCGACGAGATCCACGACGTCCTTTTCCAACTCGGTCGCGAAGCCCTCGACGAGAACGCCGAATGGCTGATCCTGCATCGCACGCGGCCACTCGAGCCGTTCCTGGCTGCGTAGGAGGCGTCGATCCGAGTTCCGCTCGGTTCGAGAATGCCCATTGGAAGACCATGACCTGTGAGCCGTGACACCCTCGTCACCCCACCCGCAAATAAACCCTCTCCACACACTTCCCCATCGCATCCACCGCCCCCTCACCCGCCACGCCGGTCACGATCTTCCTCATCGCCCCGACGACCCGCCCGTACTCCCCGGCCACCAAACACACCGGCCAATCCGAGCCGAGCATGCACCGCTCGACACCGAAGCACGCGATGACGTGCTCGACGTACGGCTTCAGCGTCTCCGAGGTCCACGTCGCCCAGTTCGCCTCCGTGACCAAGCCGCTGATCTTGCAGCTCACGTTTTGCGCCTTCGCCAACTCGCGAATCCCCGTGGCCCACGGTTCCCATTGCGCGTTGCGGATCTCGGGCTTCGCGCAGTGGTCGAGCACGAAGCGGACTTCGGGTGCCTTCGTGACGAGCTCGATCGCCGCGGGCAATTGGCGGGGGTAGATCAGGACGTCGTACGCGAGGTCGAACGCGGCGAGCTTGCGGACGCCGTGGACGAAATCGTCGTGCGCGAGGAAGCGGTCGTCGGGTTCGGCTTGCGCGATGTGGCGGATGCCGACGGCCTTCGGGTCGCCGGCGAAGTCGGCTAGGTCGAGTTCGACGTCGGACTTCTTCAGGTCGACCCAGCCGACGACGCCGCGGACGAACGGGGACTGGCGCGCGAGGTCGAGCAGGAAGCGGTTCTCGGCGAGACTCTGTCGGGTCTGGACCGCGATGCAGCCGTCGAAGCCCTCGGCCTTCAGCAACGGCTCGAGATCCGCCGGCAGGAAGTCGCGACGGATGCCGGCCATCGAGTCGTCGATCCACGCGAACTCGCGCGGGTCGTACTTCCAGAAGTGCTGGTGAGCGTCGATGCGCATACGGTCCTCGCGACGCCGGCGATGCAATCCAAGGGCTGCTAGCCGACGCGGTACTTCGCGATCGTCGCATCGGTGAGCTTCAGACCGACGCCGGGCTCCTGCGGCAATTGGTAGTAGCCGTCCTTCACGGTGATCGGCTCTTCCCAAATCGCTTCGATCGACTCGTAGCAGTGCTCGACCATCATGACCGTCGGCGTCGCCGCGGCGAGCTGGACGTGCAGCTTCTGCTGGACGTTCGTGTGCGGGATCAGCGGCAGGTTGTACGTCGCGGCGAGCGCGGCGACTTCGAGCCATTCGTCGATGCCCATGAGTTTCGTCGCGTCGGCCTGCACGATGCCGCACGCGCCCGACACGATGTAGTCGCGGAACGCTTCGCGCGTGAAGATCGTCTCGCCGATCGCGACCGGCGTCGTGATCGCCTCCGCGAGCAGTTGGTGCGAGCGGACGTCCTCGGGCTTCATCGGCTCTTCGAGCCAGAACACGTCGTGGTCGGCGAGGCGCGAGCCCCACAGCTTCGCGATCGGCAGCGTCCACGCGCAGTTGACGTCGGTCATGATGCGGACGTTCGGGCCTACGGCTTGGCGGACGGCCTTGATGCGCTCGTAGTCCTCGCGCGGATCGGGCCGGCCGAGCTTGATCTTCACGGCGTCGAAGCCGCGCTCGACGAGGCGCGTCGCGTCGCGGATCAGATCGTCGACGCTCCACGTCAGCCAACCGCCGTCGGTCGAGTACGCCTTCACGCGCTCCTTGGCGACGCCGAGGTACTTCCACAGCGGGAGCTTCGCAGCCTTGCACGCGATGTCCCACAGCGCGAACTCGCACGCGGCGATGCCGACGCGCGCGGCGCCGACGCGGCCGACGAAGTGGTTCGAGAAGAACATGCGCCGCACGAGTTCCTTGCGCAGGAACGCGTCTTGGCCCTTCAGCACCGCGGCGTAGTGGTCGTCCACCATCACCTGCGCGGCGTGCAGCCCCGGCGTGTAGCTCCAATTCATGCCGTAGCCGGTGATGCCGGCGTCGGTCTGCAGGACGACCTGCATGAACTCGACGTGCGTGACCGTGCTCTGCGAGTCGGTGATCGTGCGCTGGTTCAGCGGCACGCGCGTCAGGATCGTCTTCACGTCGGTGATCGTGATGCTCATGAGTCCGTCCTCTTCGCCGCCGAGCGGTAGCAGCGCTCGACGAGTTGCATGGTCTTGTGCGCGTCGGCGACCGGCGAGATCAGCGCGTCGTCCTCGCCGGCGACGAAGCGCTGCAGATTCGACATGGGACCTTCGAACGCTTCGGTGAACCACGAGCCGCGCAGCTTCACGGTGTGCCACGGCCCGCGGCCGAATGCGACGTCGAGGCGATCGGGCTCGCCCTTCGGATAGTCGAGGTTGACGCCCATCGCCGCGTACGCCGAGCCCTTCGTGCCTTCGAGGCGCAGCTCCGAGCACGCGTGCTTGCGGCCGCGCGGGTGGTCGTGGTCGGTCGTGACGACGACGCGCACGTCGCCGTCGAAGTGCATCAGCGACGTCGATCGCACGTCCGCGTACTCGGGCCCGTTCAGCGGATAGCGCAGCGCCATCGCGGCGACGCGCGTCGGCTCGCCGAAGAACGACCGCACGAGGTCGAGGTAATGCACCGAGTGGTAGAGGATCTCGAGGCGCGGGATGCCGCGCATGAACGGCCAGTTGGTCCACGGCGTGTGCGTGTGGACGCGCACCTCGGCGTCGGTGATCGTGCCGAGTGCACCGCGGTCGACCAGCGAACGCAGCGCGAGCATGTTCGGCGCGAAGCGCAGTTGGAAGTTCTGCGCGGCGACCAACCGTCGGCGCTTGCAGACGGCGACGATCGCGCGCGATTCGGCTTCGTCGCGGCCGAGCGGCTTCTGGATCAGCACCGCGGCGCCGCGCGGCAGGCGCTCGATCAGTTCGAGCTCGCGATCGGCCGGCACCGCGACGTCGAACACGACGCCGGGCTCCGCGAGCGCGTCGTCGAGCGTCTCGTACACGCGCGGGATGCGGAACCGCTTCGCGACGGCGCGCGCGGCGTCGGCGCGGACATCGAAAACTCCGGCGACCGGGAAGCCGAGCCGTCGATACGTCGGCAGATGCGCGTCGCGGACGATGCCGCCGCAGCCGAGCACGACGATCGGGCGCGGGCTCGTCGGCAACGGCCACGCTTGCGGCAACGAGCGCAGGAGGCGTTGCGCGGCCGCCGCGGTCGGCGCGTTCGCTTTGCGCGTTTCAGCCAAGGTGGAAGACCTCCTCGAGGTCCAGCCACCACTGCCCTTGATTCCGCCCGGGGAGTGGGATCTGCATCGGTTCGGTCAAGTTCCACCACTCGCGCATCCGCGGCGCCGCGGCGAGTCGCGCCATCCGCGCGTCGAACTCGGTGTCGGGGCCGTGGTACTCGAACGACGCGAACAGCAAGCCGTCCTGATGCGTGTCGAAGTGGAAGATCGAGTAGTTGCGTATCCCGGCTTCGCGGATGGCAGCTTCGATCTCGGGCCACAGCTTCACGTGGATGCGGCGGTACTCGTCGAGGCATTCCTTGCGGATGCCGATGACCTGCCCGAATCGCTTCACGCGTCCGTCTCGCGCACGATGCGCTGCTCCGCCGAGCCGAGCCCGTCGATGCCGCACGCGACGACGTCGCCCTCGTTCAAGTAGACGGGCGGATTGAAGCCGAGCCCGACGCCGGGCGGCGTGCCGGTCGAAATCACGTCGCCGGGCAACAGCGTCATGAACTGCGAGCAGTACGACACGAGCTGCGGCACGTCGAACACCATTTGGTTCGTGCTGCTGTCCTGGCGCTTC
>JAEUIB010000852.1 GCA_016795255.1 Planctomycetota bacterium | reverse complement strand
CGTGCCCATGTTGGCGCCGCGGCGGAACGCGCCCTGCTGGATCGCGTTCGTCACGCCCGACAGCATGCGCAGGAAGGACAGCGGTCCTTCGGTCGTGCCGCCCGAGCTGCGGACGATCGAACCCTTCGGACGCAGCTTCGACAGGTCGATCCCGGTGCCGCCGCCGGCGCGCTGGACCAGCGCGATCTGACGCGCGGTCTCCATGATGTCCGGAATGCTGTCCTCGAGCGGCAGGACGAAGCACGCCGACAGCATCCCGAGCGGGCGGCCGGCGTTCATCATCGTGGGGGAGTTCGGGATGAACTTGCCCGACCACATGAGGTCGAAGTACTTCGAGGACCACTGCTCCGGCTTGGCCTCGACCGCGGCGACGTGCGTCGCGACGCGTTCGAACATCTGCCGGGGGGTCTCGACGATGTGTCCGTTCTCGTCCTTCTTGAGGTAACGGTTCTCCAACACGCGGATGGCGTTGACGGTCAGGATGCCCTGATCGCCCGCTTCGTCCGCGACGCCCGCGATGCGGTTCTTCGTGTCTGGCTTGCTGACCATGGCCCCTCCCCGAAATTGGGGGTTTTTGTTCGAACGTTTGCCGACGGTTCTTCTTCGTTCCGGTCCTCGGGTCCGCACACACGAAAAAGAGCCGAAATGGGCCTTGTCTGGCCGGACCGGCGCTTCGCTCGCGAACAGGGGCTCGAGGGGGGCTCAACCACAACCGTTGGTAGAGCGGCGCGAACGATAGTCGACATCTTGGGGTTGGCAAGCGTTGCTTTGTTCGGTTTCCTATCGCCGACCTAAAGCTCCTTTGCAGCGTGAGAACCGTCGGATCTGAGACTAGGACTCACGCCGTCGGCGCGGCTCTTCGCGGGCCGGACGACCGGGTTCGTCGAGAGCCGATCTTGGCGTTTGCGCAAGGATTCACTCGGTATTCGGCAAATCGGGGCGAATGTTCCGGCGACCCCGAGCAGCCCCTTCCCGGCGCGCCGGGAAATCAGGATTCTGCAACTTTGCGCGAGCTCGTTTCGAGTTGGCGAACTGTCGAGCGGACCGGGTGCGACTCGGCCGGCCGGCGAGGTGGACGATGAAGCGACCGATCTACATGGACATCCAAGCCACGACCCCGGTCGACCGCCGGGTCCTGGACGCGATGCTGCCGTACTTCACCGACCGCTTCGGCAACGCGTCGAGCAAGAGCCACCTCTACGGCATCGAGGCCGACGCGGCAGTGCGGCACGCGCGCGAGCAGGTCGCCGCGGCGATCGGCGCGAAGCCGCACGAGATCGTCTTCACCAGCGGGTCGACCGAGGCGTTGAACCTGGCGATCCGTGGGGCGGCCGTCGCGAACCGCGCCCGCGGCGAGCACATCGTCAGTTGCGTGACCGAGCACCCCGCCGTCCTCGACACGCTGGCCGATCTCGCGACCAAGGGGTTCTCGATCACGCTGCTGCCGGTCGACGCGAACGGCGCGGTGGATCCGTCCGCGTTCGAACGAGCGCTGACCGCACGCACAGTGCTCGCGGTCTTCATGGCGGCGAACAACGAGATCGGCACCACGCACCCGCTGGCCGAGCTCGCCCGCATCGCGCACGCGCGCGGCGTGCTGTTTTCGACCGATGCGACGCAAGGCGTCGGCAAGCTGCCGTTCGACGTCGGGCGCGACGGCATCGACCTCGCCGCGTTCACCGCGCACAAGATGTACGGACCGAAGGGCGTCGGCGCGCTGTACGTGCGCCGCACCGATCCGATCGTCCATCTCGACCGCCAGCAGCACGGCGGCGGGCACGAGCACGGCCTGCGCTCCGGCACGCTGAACGTGCCCGGGATCGTCGGGCTCGGTGCGGCGGTCGAGCTCGCGGTCGCCGAACTCGCGACCGAGTCCGCGCGCCTCACGGCCCTCCGACTGCGCCTGTGCGAACGGATCACGTCGCGACTGACCGACGTGCGCGTCAACGGCCATCCGACGCAGCGGCTGCCGGGCAATCTCAGCCTGTCGTTCGCCGGCATCGACGGCGAGGCGCTGATGATGGACATGCCCGACGTCGCGTTGTCGTCGGGCAGCGCGTGCCATTCCGGCAGCCTCGAGCCGTCGCACGTGCTGACCGCGATCGGCCTGCCGGCCGACCTCGCGCACGGCACGCTGCGATTCGGGTTGGGCCGGTTCACGACCGAGGCCGACGTCGACGCCGTGTCCGACATGGTCGTCGCCAGCGTCGCGCGGCTGCGCGACCTGTCGCCGTTGTGGGAGCTGCGCAAGGGGCGCTGATTCCGTCGGGAATTCGTGGCCGAAGGGTCCGCCTTTCCGCGCGAAGCGGGGAAAGGAGAATCACCCATGAAGCTCTCGAACGCTCTCTTCCTGTCCCTCGGATTCCTGCTCCCCGCGGCGATGGCGCACGCCTCCGACTTCAACGGCGATGGCCGCGCCGATCTCACGATGGCGGTTCAGCCGACGTTCAAGGAAGGAGTGGTCCACGTGCTGTTCGGAACGGCCGGCGGGCTCACGTCGAGCGGCATGCAGACGCTCGTCGCACAAACGACCCCTGTGATCTCGTATCCCGCGGTCGACACGTTCGGCACCGCGATCGCAGCCGGCGACTTCGATCACGACGGCTTCGACGACCTCGCGGTCAGCGTCCCGTACGCGTGGTTCAAGGACGTGGCGGCCGTCGGTTGCGTGAACGTGTTCCGCGGCACGCCGAACGGCCTGGTCCCGGCCGGCGTCCTGCACCAGAACAAGGGCGGCATGAAGGACAAGTGTGAGCTCGGGGACGTGTTCGGCTGGGCTTTGACGTCGGGCGACTTCGACCACGACGGCTACGACGACCTCGCGATCGGCGTCATGGAAACGATCGGCAAGTTCGAAACGGCCGGCGCGGTCCACGTGGTCTACGGCTCGAAGAAAGGCCTGACCGGCAAGAAAGACCAGTTCTGGACGCAGAACTCGAAGGGCGTCGAAGGCATCGCCGAAGTCGACGACGCGTTCGGCTCGGTGCTCGCCGCGGGCGACGCCGACGGTGACGGCTACGACGACCTCGCGATCGGGATCCCCTACGAATCGACGGATCACGGTGGGATCGAGGTCGAAGGCGCCGTCGCGTTGCTGCGCGGCA
>JAEUIB010000841.1 GCA_016795255.1 Planctomycetota bacterium | reverse complement strand
GATCAGCTCGGGCTTCAGCTTCGCGAACTGCCCCTCTTCGAGCCGCGCGAGCACGTCCTGCGTGCGATCACCGCCGACGCCCATGTTCATCGCGTTGAACGACGCGTAGCGCTGGGCCCAGACTTCCGCGCCTTCGTTCTCCCAACCCTGCGTGATCGAGTCCCCGACGAACAGCAGACGCTCTTGTCCGGTGGCCGCTTCGCCGCGCGCTTTCAGTTCGGCGCGGCGCTCGGGGTAGTTCGGCGTCGGCGCGGGCGTCGACGCCTCGTGCTGCGGGATCACGCGGCGGTCGAGTTCCGAACGGCTGCAGGCGCCGAGCACGCACAACGACGCGAGGACGAGGCTTCGCATGGGTCGCTCCGGGATTCGAGGAGCGCGGACGATAGCAGCCCCACGTTCCATTCCCGGTCATTCCCGATCGAGCGGGGTCCCGGAAAAAAGGTGGTGCCCGGGACCATTGGGGGGAATGGTCCCGGGCACCGGGAATCTCGTGAGGGAGAGCCCCCACGACCAACGGACCGAGGTCCGTGAACTCGACGCGCGGACTTTGGGGGGGCGTTCCGCACGCCGTTCATCGGACATCAACGGTCGTTGTTCGGGACGTGTGCCGCGTGTCGTGGAATTGCTGTGACCACGACCCGCGACGCACCGTGTTTCACCGTTTCACCGCAGCCAAAGCGCGAATGCTGTCGGCGCCCCCACGTTCGTCGTTGCCCCCGTCATCGCATCGGCCGTCACTAGCTGCTCGCCGCCGCTCGTGCCAGTCGCGGTGAACAACAGTCGCCCATGGATCGAAAACGTCAAGTCGTGCGCGCCCGCGATCGACGATCCGCCGACCAGCGTCGTCTGTTGCGTCAGCGGATGGACGAGAGCCACCCACCGCACGCCGACCGGGAACTCGGCGGCGACTCCGACGCGCGTTCCCGCGCGATTCACCGCGACCGCCGCCAGCGGCATCGACGGCGGCAACGTCAGAACGGGCTTGAACAGCCCGGGCGTCGGCATCGAGAACCACAAGGACGTCTGCGTCGGCGCATCGGCGCGCACGAGGAAATGGCTCGACACGCCGGCCGGCGGCGTCACGCGCGGCTTCGTCGTGAGTCCGGCTGCGACGACATTCGCGACGCCCGCGCCGTCGACGCGCCACAGATCGAGCGCCCCGCCGGTCGCGACCTGATCGTTGACGAACATCTGCTCGGTGCCGAGCGCCCACGTCGACGTCGCGTTGATCTGCCCGGCGTTCGGGAAGAACGGCACCGACACGCCGGACGTCTGCGACACGTTGGTCAGCGTCGGAACCGGGGTGCCGAGATCGACCTGATAGAGGTCGGCGGCGACGTTGCCGGCGCGCGCGAAGAACCGCGCTCGCGCGGTCCCGAACAACACGCCGCTGACGGTGTCGATCGAGTGTTCGAAGTTCGCGTCGCTCGTGACGTGCAACTCGGCGGCGCCGGGCTGCGTCGCGCGCACGTAGAACTCGTGGCCGTTCGCAAGCTCGCGGTCGAGCGCGATCAGCGAGCCGTCGTCCGACAGCGCGAGCAGTGGCCCGCCGGTCTCCTCGGGCAGGTACATCGGCGGCTGGATCGCGGCCGGTGCGTTCGTGAGGTTCGTGACCGTGCCGTTCGCGTCGACGACGTAGAGGTCGACGTTCTGCTCGTCCTTGCCGGCGAGGAACGCCAGCGTCGAGCCGTCGCCCGACACCACGAACTCGTCGACCAGTTCGGGTTGCGCGGTCGTTCCGGACGCCGGGATCGGGACGACGGCGAACGCACTGCTGCCGTCGGCCGGCGCCCGCACGAGGGCGTCGCCGAAGCTCGCGTACAGCCAAGCGCCCTTGAACGTCATCGAATGCGGTCCGACGTCGACGTCGGTCGCGCCGGTGAGTTCGACGGCGGCCGTCCCGTTCGGGAACAGAGGGCCATCGGCACGCACGAGCCAGCAATCGCCGAGTCCGTCGATGCCCTGGTTGTATTTGCGCGCGGCGATGGCGATGGTCTTGCCGTCTGGCGCCGCCGCGACGATCGAGTCGAACGGATCGAGCGACGAACTCCCGCCGACCCCGGTGGCCTCGATCAACACGCGCACGGTGCCGCCACTGGTGATCGAGAAGAACCCGAACGTCGGCGTTCCGGTGCGTCGGTAATGGAAGACGCGCACGGCGGCCGCGCCGGGCAACTCGAGAGCCGTGATGCCCGCGCCGACGTCGACGACGCGCGCGAACTTCGGGCCGAGGCGCTCGAGCGTCGATCGCTGTGCGAGATCCACCGGCAACAGCGTGAGCCCGCTGAGCAGCGGCGTCGGCGTCGGGTTCTTCGTGCCGAGCGTGACGGCCGAGACCGTGACCTGGGTCGTCGACGCCCCGGTCGCGATCACCGCGGTCTCGGGGCGGCCGCTGCTCGGCAACGGACCGGGCCCGAGCTGCGCCGCAGCGAGCGGCGCGAGGGCGAACAGAGATGCGATCGTGAACGTGTGCGTGGCCATGGCTTCAGGGTTACCGCAGGAATCGTGCCGTGCTGGTGGTTCGTGACGAGGGACGCGTGTCTTCGAGGCGTTTCGACGCTGTTGGACGCACGTGCTCGCCGATGGAACCAGCACGTTCCGGATCCGGCGGGGCTGCATGCGTCGCCGGTCCGTCGTGCGTGTCAGGAAAACACGAATCGCGGAACGTGTTGAGACGAATTGGATTACGAGATCGACACGCGTCGGCCGAGCGCACGGCGACCCGCCCTCGCAACGCGGACCCCAACTAACTTGGAATCGGCAGAACCCGTTGTCGGAGAGTGAGTTCGAGAGAGTCGCGATCCGCGATCAAGACGGTGTTGGTCTTGGATCAAGACGGTTTGCGCGGACTCCGGGACGACGGGGAACTCTGGGCGAGTTCGTACTTCTTCAGCTTCACGTAGAACGCCGCCCGCGAGATGTGGAGGCGCCGCGCCGCCTCTTCGCGATTGCCGCCGCAGTCGCGCAGCGCGAGCTCGATCGCCTCTTTCTCGATGACGTCGATCGGCTTCACGCGGACGACGGCGCGTCCCTCGAGGTCGGGCACGGCGCGCGGCTTCGGGTCGAAGTCGGCCTCGTCGATCACGTCGCCGGTCGCGAGGTGGTAGAGGCGCGTGACCTCGCTCTCGAGTTCACGGACGTTGCCCGGCCAATCGTGATGGACGAGCCGGCGCAGCAGCGGCGCCGTCATCGTGCGCTTCGTGCCGTAGCGCGCGTTCAGTCGATCGAGGAACACGCGCGCGAGCGGGGCGACGTCCTCGCTGCGCTCGCGCAACGGGGCCAGCGTCAGCGTCGCGCCGCGGATGCGGTAGTAGAGGTCCTCGCGGAACGCGCCGGACTGGACCATCTCTTCGAGGTTGCGGTGCGTGGCGCAGACGAGACGCACGTCGATCGCCAGCGACCGCGTCGATCCGAGCGGGCGGACGGCCTTCTCCTGCAGCGCGCGCAGCAGCTTCGCTTGCAGCGACGCCGGCATGTCGCCGATCTCGTCGAGGAACAACGTGCCACCGTCCGCTTGGACGAACAGGCCGTCGTGGTCGTGGTCGGCGCCGGTGAACGCGCCCTTCGTGTAGCCGAAGAACTCGCTTTCGAGCAGCGTCTCGGGCACGGCGGAGCAGTTCTCGGCGACGAACGCGCGGCTCGCGCGCGGGCTCGACGCGTGGATGCGGCGCGCGAGGACTTCCTTGCCCGTGCCGCTGTCGCCGCGGATCAGGATCGGCAGATCGCTGGCCGCCACGCGATCGGCGAGGCGCAGCAGTTGGCGCATCGATTCGCTCTCGGCGACCATCCCCGATTCCACGGTCGGTTTGCCGTCGAGCGCGCGCCGCGCTTCGCGCAACTCGCGCTCGCGCAACTGGACGCGCTTCTCGAGATCGGTGTTCAACGACTCGACTTGCGCGCGGTGCTCGAGGTTGCCGATCGCGATCGCAGCCTGGCCGGCGAGCGCTTCGAGCAGGTCGATCGACCGCGTCGAGAACATGCCCTCGCGGACCGGGTTGTCGACGTAGATCGCGCCCTCGATGCCGGCCTCGGTCTGGAACGGCACGCACAGCACGCTGCGGAGATCGAAGTCCTCGATCGAACGGCGCCCCTGCAGGCGCGTGTCGGCGCGCGCGTTCGCGGTCACCAGCGGACGGCGCTGCTTGATCGCGTCGAGGACGATCGACCGGCTGACCTCGTCCGCGCCCGCGCCGATGTCGCCGGCGCGCGATTCGAACTCGACCTGCCCGGCGCGCAACATGACGAGGTACCCACGCCGGGCGCCCGTCAGCGCGACCGCGTACTCGACGAGGCGTTCCAGCAGGCGATCCCGGTCGGTCTCGCGCAGCACCGAGCGGTTGATCGCGACGAACGTCCGAAACACTTCGTCGGGAATGCCTTCGGTCGTCACGCGTCCGGCGGCGAGCGGATGTTCAGCGGTCGGTTCCTGGTCCATGTCGAGGGCGTTCGCAAGCGGCTTGCCGAGCAGTTCGCGCCAGACGTCCTGCGCCGGGCGCTCGGCCACCGGGGTCGGGAGCGCGATCGAGCGCAGGGCCGGCCGCAGCTCGGCGGCGACCGCGGCCGCACGCGACGGCGCGACCGCCTTCAACAGGACGACCAGCTCGGCGATCGCCACGGCGCGCTCGACGACGAGCCCCATCCGGCGCGCCTCGTCCCGGGCCTCGAACAGCAATTTGGCCGCTTCCTCGACGGCCTCGAGTGCGATGGTCGCCCGCGCTTCCTCGATCGCGACGGCCGGAGCCAGGCGCGGGACGAGTTCACCGAGTCGACGGACCAGCTTCCGCGCGCCGGCGGGATCGCCGGCCTGGCGCAGCAAGCGGGCTCGCAGCAGCTTCGCGCGGCTCGCCCCGATCACGTCGGCGGCGGACTCGAACTCGCGCTCGGCGACGCCGACCTCGCGGCCGGCCCGTTCGTCGTCGCCGAGGCACGCCGCCAATTCGGCGCGCGCGAGCGCCGCCTCGGCCCGAATGCGCGGCGGCGCCGACGTCGCGTCGACCGCGTCGAGCTCCGCACCCGCGCGACCGACGTCGCACAGCCGCAGCCACGTCGTCGCGCGCCGGAGTCGACACAGCGCGACCTCGGCTCCCTGGTGCAACCGTTCGAAGATCGGCTCGGCGCGATCGAGCGCGTCCAGCGCATCCCGGAGCGCTCCCGACAATTCGAGCACCGCGCCGAGGTTCGCCAGCGTGCCGGCCTCGCCGGCGACGTCGCCCATCGTGCGCCGCAGTCGCAGCGCTTCGTCGAGCGCCGCCTTCGCGTCGTCGAGCCGCCCGAGATCGCGCAGCACGAGTCCGAGGTTGTTCGCGAGCGCGGCTTCTTCCCACGCGTGTCCGAGACGGACGCGCAGCGGTCGCGCGGCGAGCAGCGCGTGCTCGGCGTCGGCCAGCCGCCCCTCGCGCAGGAACAGCGTCGCGCGGTTCGTCTGCGCGGTCGCGACGAGTTCGTCGTCGCCGGCGTCGGTCGCCAATGCCAGCGCTTCGTCGAGTGCTTCGCGCGCGCGGCCCGATCGCCCCGCCCGCAGCGCCAGCGATCCGAGCAGCGTCAACACGCGCGCGCGCGTCGCCGGCCGCAGCCCGCGACGTTCGCGCAGCGTGGTCTCGAGCAAGCGATGCGCACCGCCGACGTCGCCGCGCAGGAAGCGCGCGTAGGCGTGCGAGCGCTCGAGTTCGGCGCGCGAATCGACGTCGAGTTTCGTCCCCGGCTTCTTCGCGCATTGGATCGCGCTCTCGAAGTCGCGCTCCGCGTCCTCCGCGCGCCCGCGCAGGACCTCGACGCCGCCGAGTCGGCGCAGTCGGTCGATCGCGACCAACGGCGGCGATTTGCGCTGGACGAGTTCGCTCAATCGCTGGTGCGCGCGTTCGAGAGCGCCGTGACGGATCGCGGCGTCGACTTCCCATTCGGCGAGGGCGTCGCGCGCGGCCTCGGTGTGGACGAACGGCGACGCTTCGGCGCAGGCGGCGAGCACGACGTTCGACGGCGCGGCGTGGGCGGCCGCGGTCTGCTCGGCCACGAAGCGCGCGAGTTCGTCCTCGCGTCCGGCGAACGCGAGGCAGCGCACCGTCGTCCAGACGTCGCGCGACGCGAGCTTCGCATCGAGCCAGCGCGCGGCCAGACGCGTCGCATCGAATCGCGCGAGCGCCGCGACTCCGATCGCCGGCGCCGCGAGCGCGAGCGATCCGTCGGCGTGGACGCGCAGCAACCGGCGACGCGTGAGGGTCGGCAGCGCCGCGCGCTCCGCGGGCTCGAGCAACGCGGCGGCGACCGGCGTCGCGAGCGTCCGACCACACAGATGCGCCAGCGCGAGGACGGCGCACGCCGCGGGCTCGAGATCGACGACGAGCGCTCCGGCATTCGGCGCGCGCAGCGTCGCGTTCGCGAGTGCGCTGAACTCGACGCGACCGCCCGCGGCGCGGATCGCGCCGGATTCGAGGGCGTCGCGCAGCACGGCGTCGATCTGGTCGGCGTCGGCCCCGGCGACGGCGGTGATCCGCTGCGCGACGCGCGTCAGTCGGTCGCGAGCCGCACCGTCGAGCGCGACACCTTCGAGGCGCGCCAGGTGTTCCGCGAGAGCGGGCGCGTCCAGCACTTCGAGGACGCGTGGTTCGCCGAACACCTCGCGCAGCGCCGCGGCGTCGACGCCGGTCGCGGCCCACGGCGCGCCGAGGACGACCAGCGCGCACTGGCGCGTCGAAGCGACGATTCGAGCGAGCGTGCCCACGACGGCGAGTGCGTCGGGCACGAGCGCGCTCGCGCCATCGATGCGAGCGAGCACGCAGCCGCCGCGCGCGCGCGTCGTGATCTCGCGCGCCCACGTGACGAGTCGACCCGCACGCGCCGAGCTCGCTCCGGGCGACGATCCATCGGTGGGCTCGACGTCCGCGACGTCGAACGCGACCCACGCCGTGCCCGCGCGCGCCGCGGTGAATCGCAGGCGTTCCTCGGCAGCTCGGACGTCCGCATCGGAGCCGGCGACGCACCACAGCACGGCGCCCGGCGCATCGCCGCGCGCGCTCGCGCAAGCCGGCTCGAGCGCTTCACCCCGGGCGCACGGCGGCTGCGGCCGCAGCAGTGGCGCGAGCGCCCGTGGATCGAGCGCCTCGTCGTGCAACTCGGCGAGCAACGCCGCGGCGCTGACCGGCCGATCGCGCGGATCGAGCGCCAGCAATCGTTCGAGCAACGGCGCGAACTCGGGGTCGACGGTCGTCAGGTCGAGCGCCAACGCGTCGACGAACCCGACGGCCGGGAAGCGCTCGTAGACGCGCGCCGGCGACAGGTCGGGCGCGGCCGGCGACGCGGCGAGCCACGTCACGCCCAGCGAGAACAGGTCGGCGCGCGCGTCGCGCTCGAGGCCGAGCAGCACTTCGGGCGCGATGAACGGCGGCGTTCCGCGCACCGCGGCGGTGCGGTGGCCGGCGACCGTCGCCGCGAAGCCGAAGTCGGTCAGCACCGCCTCCGGGCGCGCCGCCCCGCGACGCAGCAGCACGTTCTCCGGTTTCAAGTCGAGGTGCAGGAGCCCGAGCCCATGCAGGTGCGACAGGCCGCGGAGCAAGTCGATCAAGACCGCCCGCCGGTGCTCCGGTGAGAGTCCGGGACCGGCTTCCGCCAACGTGTCGCCTTCGACGAACTCGCGGACGAGCCAGCACGTCGAACCGTCGCGTCCATACTCGAGGATCCGCGTGAGGTTCGGGTGGCCGATGCCATGCAGCAGCGCGAACTCGGTCGCCAGCGCGTCGGCCGCGGCGCCGTCCCCATGCAGCACCTTCAGCGTGACCGGTTCGGTCGATTCGCCCGTAAGCGGTTTGACACAAAAGACATGGAGCCACTCGTCCGCGCGCAGGACGCGCTGGACCTCAAACCGCCCGATCAAGGCGGCGGGCAGTGCGGGTTCCATGGTCGGTGTCGACGAAGTCACGGGCTCGATGCGCTCCAATCACTGCGCCACGCCGATCTTCGGGAGAACGAGTCGCCGAGTGATGTCTCGAATTCGGATCGTTCGCGACCCCCGCCGCGGACGTCCGCCATTTTCCTGACAGCCCCCGCTCCACTTTCGCGCCTGGCACATCAGCTTACAACCGCGAAGTCAATGGCCCGACGCTTGCGACGACGCCCCACCCGAATCACCAGCAGCCGCCCGACCGCGGGAGCCCACCGCGACCGGACGATCTCGAAGGAGCGATGACACCATGAGCGACATCTCGAAGTTCTCCCCCCTGTTCCTGTTCGCGGGCCTCGTGCTCGCGGCGCCCGGCGCGGCTCTCGCGAAGGGTGGCGACACGCAGAAGGCCGAGACGCCGATGACGCGTCCGGTCGGCGCGCCGGACACCA
>JAEUIB010000774.1 GCA_016795255.1 Planctomycetota bacterium | reverse complement strand
TGCACCACCGACAACGCGGACGTGATCCGCACGCCGCTGCGGACGAGCAGTCCCATCGTGTACGCGAAGGACGCGACCGCCGCGAGGCGCACCGTCGTGCCGACGATCGGCGTCCTGACCAGCGCGTGGTCGATCGCGCGCCGGCCGATCCGCGTGCGCCACGCGCAATACAGCGCGATCGCGAGCAGCGCGAGCACGACGAGCCCGTCGAGGTAATGCGCACGCACGAACGTCGACACGTCGACCAGCAGTTGCGTCGACGGCGGCAATTGCCGACCGAGCGACTTCAGGAACTGCGTCAGCTTCGGGACGACGCCGACCATCATGTACGCGACCGTCGCGATCGCGAGCAGCAGCACGAGCGACGGATAGATCAGCGCGGTCGTGACCTGCGTCCGCAGTTGACGCTTGCGCGCCAGCAGATCGGCCGCCCGCTCGAGCACGACGTCGAGGTGACCGCCGCGCTCGCCGACGTCGACGAGGCTGCAGGTGATCGCGTCGAACGCGCGCTGGCGACGCAGCGCATCGGTCAGCGTCGAGCCGTCGCGGATGTCGTCGGCGACGGCGCGCAGCACGCGGACGACGCGCGGGCGCGGGCTCTGCTCGCAGCAGATCTGCAGCGCGTGTAGCAGCGTGACGCCGCTCTTGACGAGGAACGCCAACTGGCGGACCTCGAGCTCGACCTCCTGCGCCGTCGGCTCGCGCGTCCACCACCTCGGGCGATGCGGTGCGGTGCGCGCGGCGGCGTCGACGCGCAGCGTGATCAACCCTTCCGAGCGCAGCGTCGACAACAGCGTCGCGTCCGACGCGGCTTCGCGCCGGCCGCGGACCGTCTCGCCGGTTCGGGTGCGTGCGACGAACTCGAAACTAGGCATGCGTCACGTCCGCGCCGGGGACCCACGGATCGACGGCTTCGAACACCGGCGCGACGGCGGTCGCTCCGCTCTGCAGTTTCGCCAACGCGTCGTCGGCCAGCGCCGGCACTCCCTTCGCGCGTGCGGCGCGCTCGACGTCCGCTTCGTGCGCGCCGTCACGGACGCGATCGCACAATTCGCCGTCGAGTTCGAGCAGCTCGAACAAGCCGAGCCGTCCGCGGAAGCCGCGCCCGGAGCAGAACACGCAACCGCGCGCCGCGAACGCGCGACTGCCCGCCGCCTGCGGTCGTCGCAGGAGTTGCGCGGCGTCGGACGACAGCGGCTCTTCGCGGCGGCAGTACGGGCACAAGCGGCGCACGAGGCGCTGCGCGACGACGAGGCGCAGCGTCGCGGCGATCAGATACCGCTCGACGCCCATGTCGACGAGGCGCGTGATCGCGCTGGCCGCCGAGTTCGTGTGCAGCGTCGCCAGCACGAGGTGGCCGGTCAGCGCGGCCTTGATCGCGATGCTCGCGGTCTCGGCGTCGCGGATCTCGCCGATCATGATCACGTCGGGGTCGTGGCGCATGATGCTGCGCAGCGCGCTCGCGAACGAGATCTTCTGGCTGGTGTCGATCTCGACCTGCGACACGCCGGGGATGTCGTATTCGACCGGCTCTTGCAGCGCGATCGCGTTGACGCGGCGCTCGGCGATGATCGCGCGCAGCGCGGCGAACAGCGTCGTCGTCTTGCCGCAGCCGGTCGGGCCGGTCGCGAGGATCATGCCGTGCGGCCGGCGCAGGCTGTCGCCGCAACGCCGCAGATCCGTTTCGGACATGCCGAGGTTCGCGAGCGTCAGCGAGTCGGCGTCGATCGCGAGCAGACGCAGCGTCGCGCGCTCGCCGTGGTTCGTCGGCAGCGTCGCGACGCGGACGTCGACGCGTTGCCCGCCGGGCAACTCTTGCGTGAAACGACCGTCCTGCGGCGCGCGACGCTCCGCGATGTCCATGCCGGCCTGGACCTTGATGCGACTGAGCAGCTCCGCGTGCGCGTCGGCGGGCAGCACGTCGAACGGCTCGAGTTCGCCGTCGACGCGCAACAGCAGATGCACGCCGTCGCGCTCGGGACACACGTGGAGGTCCGACGCGCGCCGCAGCCAGGCCGCGTAGACGAGTGAATCGAGCTGGCCGACCTGCGCCGTTTCGACGGTCTGCGCCGCGAGCCGCGGGTCGCCATGCACGGTCATGATCGTGCGCGCGAGCTGCGCCGCGTCGACCGGCTGCGGCAACACGGGGCGGCCGAGAGCGCGCGCGACGGCTTCGAGTCCGAGCGGATCACCGAGATCGGCGCACGCCGTGACGACGTGGCCGTTCCATTCGCACAGCGGCAGCACGCGACGGCGCAGCGCGACGGCGGTCGGGATGCGCAGCGCTTGGCGCGGATCGATCGGCACCGACGCGAGATCGAGCGTGATCGGATCGGTCGCATCGAACACGAAGCCGACCTCGAGCTCCCGCGCGCCGCGGACCCACGCGATGCGCGCGACGCGCTCGATGACGCTCGCGCGGATGTGGAGATCGAGCACGACGCGCGCGCCGACACCGAGCGTTCCATGGATCGCGTCGGCGAGGAATCGCACCGACGCGCCGCCGTCCGACAGGTCGACGACTTCGCCGCGAGCGCGAACGCCGTCGCCGCGCAGCTCGACGACAGCGACGAACGCCGGCGTCCACCGCAGCGATTGCCGCGCTTCCCGGGTCGGCGTGGTCCGCGCGGTGGGTTCGGCCGGGGTCACGACGCACCCCGTTCCAAGGGCCGGCGCGCTTGCTGGCTGGTCCGCTCGTTCAGCAACTCCGCCGAGCGCGAGTGTCCGATCGCGGTCGCTTCGGTGATGCGGCCGGCACCGACGAGCCGCGCGAGGTCGTGCTCGATCGTCTGCATGCCGAGCCGGCTCCCGGTCTCCATCGCGGCGTAGATCTGCGCGCTGCGGCCGCTCGCGATCAGATGCGCGATCGCGGGCGTCGTACGCAGCACTTCGCTGGCCACGACGCGCGCGCGATCGACGGCGATCGCGTCGTCGGCGAGCGGCGACGCCGGCAGCAGCCGCTGCGCGACGACCGCGCGCAGCACCAGACCGAGCTGCGTGCGGATCCCGGCCTGTTCCGACGCGGGGAACACCGATACCAAGCGTTCGAGCGCGCCGACGCAATCGCCGGCGTGGACCGTCGTGAACACGAGATGGCCGGTCTCGGCGGCGCGGATGACGGTGCGGATCGTGTCGAGGTCGCGGACCTCGCCGAGCAGGATGACGTCGGGATCCTCGCGCAGCGCGGCGACCAGCGCCTCGTGGAAGCTCGACGCATGCGCACCGACTTGTCGCTGATGGACCAGCGCGCGCCGCGGCAAGTGGATGTACTCGATCGGGTC
>JAEUIB010000752.1 GCA_016795255.1 Planctomycetota bacterium | reverse complement strand
ATCGTCGTCGCGCTGGCGATCGTGCTGCGGCTGCCGCTGGACGTCGGTGCGTCGATGCACGAGCCCGGCCCCGCCGCGTTGGTGGTCGTGATGGCCGCCGCGCTGTGCGCGCCGTTCTTCTTCGCCGGTCGCTTCGTCGCGATCGCGCTGGCCGAGCCGGACGCGAACGCGGCGCGCCGCTACGCGGCGTCGTTCGCGGGCGGCGGGCTCGGCGGGCTCGCGGCGTTCGCGTTGCTGTCGACGTGCGGAGCGCCGCGCGCGCTCGGGATCGTCGCGCTGGCGCCACTGCTGCTCGGCGCGTCGAACGCCGCGCGCGGACCGTGGTCGTTCGCGCTCGTGCTGGCCGGCGCGGCGGCCGTCGCTCCGGACGCGCTGTTCCCGATGGAGAGCCGCAAGCACTTCCCTCGCATCGAGCCGTCGCAGGTCAAAGAGCGCGTGTGGAATTCCCTGTCGCGCGTCACGTTCTACGACAACCCGGAACGCCACGGCCTGTGGCAACTGCGTCCCGGTTTCGACGGGCCGGTGCCGGAGTCGATCGGCGTCGCGATCGACGACTGGGCGATCACGTCGATCTGGCGGCGTCCCACGACGTCGGAGGGCGAGCGCTTCCTGTCCGCGTATCCGCCGACGCTGGCGTACGCGACCGCGGCGCCCGGGTTCGACGCGCTGGTGATCGGCGCCGGCGGCGGGCTCGACGTGCTCGGAGCGCTGGCCGCGCGCGCCGGGCACGTCACGGCCGTCGAGATCAACCCCGCGATCGTCGATGCGGTGCGCGGACGCTACGCCGAGTTCGCCGGCCGCCTCTACGACGATCCGCGCGTCGAAGCGCACTGCGCCGAGGGCCGAGCGTTCGCGCAGTCGGACACGCGGAATTACGACCGCGTCGTGCTGACGGGCGTCGACACGTTCGCGGCCACCGAGGCCGGCGCGTTCGCGCTGTCCGAGAACTACCTGTACACGCGGGAAGCGATCGACACGCTGCTCACGCGGTTGAAGCCCGGCGGGATCGCCGCGTTCTCGCGCTGGTGGTACGAGCCCGAACGGCAGACCGTTCGACTCGTGCTGACGCTGGCCGATGCGCTGCGCGCGCGCGGACTCGATCCGGCCGCGTGTCTGTTCGTCGGCCGCGCCGAGACCAACTCGTACGTGCTCGCGAAGAACGCGCCGTTCACCGACGACGAATTGAACGAGCTCGATCGCGCGGCGACGTTGCGCGGCATTCGCGGCGTCTTCGCGCGCGGGCGCCCGTCCGACCCGTTGTTCGAGAAGGCGCTCGACGCGGCGTCGGCGACCGCACTGATCCGCGACTACCCGTATCGCATCGAGCCCACCACCGACGATCGGCCGTTCTTCTTCGAGCACACGCGCTGGTCCGGCGCGTTCCGCGGCGAGGGCGATTGGATCCACGATCGCGTCGGCGGGATCGAGGTGTTGCTGGTGACGTTGCTCGCGCTGATGCTGCTCGCGACGCCGCTGTGCGTGGTCGCGGGCCGCGGCGACGGGAAGACCCGGTTGCTGCCGTTCCTCGCGTTCGGCGTCGCGTACACCGCGGTCGAGGTCGTGCTGCTCGCGCGACTCGCGCTGCCCCTCGGGTCGCCCGCGTTGTCGGTCCCGGTGACGTTGTGCGTGTTGCTCGTGGGCTCGGGGTGCGGCGCGTTCGTCGCGTCACGGATGCCCGACGATCGCGCGATCCGCGCGTGCCTGGTCGCCGCAGCCGCTGTCGTCGCGGTCGGCTTGCTGGCGTTCGACTTGCTCGGCGACGCGACCCGTACGCAACCGCTGGCCGAACGGGCGACGGCGGTCGCGGCCTTCCTCGCGTTCCCGGCGTTCGTGCTCGGCATGCCGATGACGTTGGCGCTGCGATCGCTCGCGGCGTCGCGGCGCGATCTCGTCCCTCGCGCGCTGGCGTTGAACGGGGCCGCCGCCGCGGTCGCGGGCCCGCTGGCGACGGCGGCCGCTCTGCAATGGGGATTCTCGGCGACGTTGTGCGGAGCCGCTCTCGCGTACGTCGTCGCCGCCGTCTTGCTGCGCCGGCACGCGAGCGCTTCCCTGCTACCCTCCGGTTGAAACCCTCGAACCATGCCACTGCTCGCCGCGTACGACCTCCACGTCCAGTTCCAGTCGAAGGTGTTGTTCGACGGCACGTCGCTCGGCGTCGAGGTCGGCGACCGGCTCGGACTCGTCGGCGCGAACGGATCGGGCAAGAGCACGCTGCTGAAGATCCTGACCGGTCAGGTCGAGCCCGAGCGCGGCAAGGTCGTCCGCGCGCGCGGAGTCCGCATCGGCTACCTCGCGCAGGAGATCGCGAACGACAGCGACGGATCGCTGATCGACGCGCTGATGGCGGCGGCGCCGAAGAAGAGCGTGCTGATCGAGCGTCGGGACGCGCTGCTCGAAGAGATCGACGACGCGGCCGCCGAGGACGGCGTTCGCGCGCACGAGCTGGCGCAATCGCTGGCGGACCTCGAGCACGAGATCGCCGAGCTCGATCGGCGGTTCGCACGACATCGCGCCGAACGCGTGCTGGCCGGACTCGGGTTCACGCCCGAGGACTCGATCGCGCCGCTGTCCGCGTTCTCCGGCGGTTGGCGGATGCGCGCCGCGCTGGCGTCGCTGCTGTTCCAGGAACCTGACGTGCTGCTGCTCGACGAGCCGACGAACCACCTCGACCTGCCGTCGGTGCGGTGGCTCGACCGCTTCCTCGACGCGTTCCCGCACGCGCTCGTGCTGGTCTGCCACGACCGCCAGTTCCTGAACCGGCACATCAACCGCGTCGCGGCGTTCGAGCCGGAAGGATTGAAGACGTTCCGCGGCGACTACGACGGCTACGTCGCGCAGCGCGCGATCGACCTCGAAGTCATGGAAGCGCGCGCGAACCGTGACGAGAAGAAGCGCCAGCAACTGCAAGTCTTCGTCGACCGCTTCAAGGCGAAGGCGAGCAAGGCGCGCCAGGCGCAGAGCAAGGCCAAGCTGATCGAGAAGCTCGAGGCCGAGATGCCGGACCTGCCGCCGCCGCGGCGCTCGGTGCGCATCGTGTTCCCGAAGGCGTCGCGCTGCTCGGATCCAGCGGTCGAGGCGATCGGAGTCGGCCACGCGTACGACGGCGCGCCGGTGTTCCGCGACGTCGATCTGTCGATCCGGCCGGGCGAGCGCATCGCGATCGTCGGCCGCAACGGCGCGGGCAAAACGACACTGTTGAAGATCCTGGCCGGTGAACTCGCGCCGACGGCCGGCAGCGTCAAGCGCGGCCACAACGTCGAGCTGCGCTACTTCGCGCAGCACCACGCCGATCAACTGCAGCCGTCGTCGACCGTCTACAACGAGGTCCAGCGCGCGGCCCCGAAGCGCCTGCCGGCGGAGATCCGCGGCATCTGCGGGTCGTTCCTGTTCTCCGGCGACGAGATCGAGAAGTCGATCCAAGTGCTGTCGGGCGGCGAGAAAACGCGCGTCGCGCTCGCGCGCCTGCTCGTCGAACCGGGCAACGTGCTGCTGCTCGACGAACCGACGAACCACCTCGACACCGAGGCCGCGGAGCGCCTGACCGAATCGCTCGAAGCCTTCGACGGCGCGATCGTGTTCGTCAGCCACAACCTCGACTTCGCGCGTCGCCTCGCGAACCGCGTGTTCGTCGTCGAGAACCACCGCGTGCGCCACTTCCCCGGCACGCTCGAGGATTGGCTCGCGTCGTTCGACGAACAAGCGGACGTGAAGACGACGCGTCAGTCCGCGGCGCCGACCGACAAGGAAGAGGACAAGGCCGAGCGCATCCGCCAGCGCGAAGAGCAGCGCCAGAAGGAGAAGGAACGCAGCAAGCGCGAGAAGCGCGTGGCGCAATTGGAGCAGGTGATCGCGCAGCTCGAGACGAAGGCGAAGACGCTCGAGGACGCGCTCGCCGCGCCCGGAGCGTGGAACGACCGCACGTCGGCGGACGCGAAGACGCGGGAGCTGGCGCAGACGAAGAAGGACCTGGAGGCCCGGATCGCCGAGTGGGAGGCGGCATCGGGCGAGGGGTGAGGTTCGCCGCGATGGACTTCGACGAGGCGTGAGTCCATGATCGCCGGCCGAATCCACGGGCGAACGAGGTGGAGGTGGCCATGCGCATTCCCATGGCGGCTCTCGTCTGCGCGGGCGCGTGCATCGGCGGATCGCGCGAGCTGGAAGCTCGACAGTTGCGGCCACCGTACTTCGTCAACGAGACGTTGCCGGCGGGCCCGTACGCGCGCTCGGAGTTCGTCGATCTCGACGCCGACGGCCGGCTCGATCTCGTCTGCGTGACGCAGCAAGCGAGCGTTCGATCGTTCCTCGGCGACGGCTTCGGCGGGTTCGTGCCCGCGGGCACGGAGAACCTCGCGTTCGGCATGCTCGACTTCGCCGTCGGTGACGTCCAGGGCGACGGTGATCCGGACGTCGTCGTGCTGCTGGCCGACGGCCGGATCGCCGTCCTGCTCGGGGACGGCCTCGGGCATCTGTCGCTCGCAGCGACGCTGATCGGCGTGTCGCAACCGCAAGCGATCGCACTCGGCGACGTGAACGCGGACGGTCGGGCGGATTTGGTCGTCTCGATCCTCGCGAACAAAGTGCTCGTCTTCACGGCGTCGGCAACGACCTTCTATTCCGGGGCGCCGATCCCGCTGTCGACCGACGCATCGCCTCGTCGCGCGGTCGTCCGCGACGTGACGGGCGACGGCATCGTGGACATCGCCTGCGTGTCCCCGGTCAGCGGCAACATCAACGTCTTCCACGGCAACGGCTCGGGTGGATTCGGCTCCGCGCAACTCTGGTTCGCGGGGCTGACGACCGAACGCTTCGCCGTCGACGATCTTGACGCCGACGGCATCGTCGACTTCGTGTGTCCACGCGTCGCGTCGATCCTCCTGTCGGTCCTGCGGGGTC
>JAEUIB010000661.1 GCA_016795255.1 Planctomycetota bacterium | reverse complement strand
GACCGACGAACTCGTGGTATCCGCTCGCGTTCGATCTGGCTGAGCCGATCGATATCGGAGCGTCTCGGCCGATCCGCGTCGTCACCGCTCCTTGTTTTCTGGCGACGAAGCTCGAAGCCTTCTCGAACCGCGGTCACGGTGATTTCGTCGCGAGTCACGATCTCGAGGACATCATCGAGGTCGTGAACGGCCGACCAGCGATCGAGTCGGAACTCTCGACGACACACGAGAAGGTCCGGAACTTCGTTGCACGGCAGTTCGAGACGATGCTCGGAGATCGCGCGTTTCTGGGCGCGCTGCCTGGACACCTCGAATCGGACTCCACGAGCCAAGCTCGATTGGAGATCGTCTTGAACCGAATGCGGCGGATCGCCCTGCTCCGCGACGCAGGACCTGGCTGAGCTGCCCTTGAGACGACGGCAGTGCTCGGCAATGCTCCGACCGACATCGGAAAAAAGGCGGACTCACTCATGGGCCTCTACACCGAACACTGGAACCGATACCGCCAGCACAACGCGCGCGCCACGCTGCGCGTGTTGGCGGTGCTCGTCGGCGGGCTCGGTGGGATCGCTTTGCTCGGCTTCCTGCTCGGGCCGCTGACCGACGTGCGCATGGCGATCCTCGGTGGCGCGCTGGTCGTTTGGCTCGTCGGATTCATCGGGATGGCGGTTCGCGCCAATGGCGTCGACTGCCCGCGCTGCTCGACGAAGTACGCGCGGGGCAAGTACCTCATCGCGTGTCCGCAGTGCGGTTTGAAGATGCTGCAAGAGGATCCGTGAGCGCACTGATCTACTAGGTTCGCGAATCGTCGCGTACAGCGACGATTCGCGAACCTAGTAGATCCCGACCAGGTGTCCGAGGCGGCGCCCCGGTCGCGAAGCGACCGATTTCACAGCCGCCGTATCCACAGGTGTCCGACGAGGTCGTTGGAGCACGCGGTCGTCGTTCGGTTGCGGGCGTAGCCCGCGCTGAGCTCGCGTCACCCGATCGGCAGTGTTCGCACGCGACGGCCCGTCGCCGCGAACCACGCGTTGCAGACCGCCGGCGCGACCGGCGGCACCGGCGGTTCGCCCATGCCGGACGGCACGCGCTCGCTGTCGAGGACGTGCACTTCGACCTTCGGCATCTCGTCCATGCGGACGACGCGGAAGTCCGCGAAGCTCGTCTCGCGCACGCGACCGTTCGCGAACGTGATCTTGCCGCGCAGCGTCGCCGACAGGCCGAACGCGATCGCGCTCTCGATCTGGCCGACGACGCCGAGCGGATTCACGACGAGGCCGCAGTCGACCGCACAAACGATGCGATCGACGCGCACGCGGTCGCCGTCGACGTGGACGTCGGCGACTTGCGCGACGCTGGTGCCGGGCCCGTAGAAACAGCACGCGATGCCGCGTCCGTGCCCGGGCGGCAAGGACTCGCCCCAGCCGGCGCGCTCGGCCGCCAAGCGCAGCACCGGCCGCAGCGGGTCGTTCGGATGCAGGAGTTCGAGCCGGAACTCGAGCGGGTCACGGCCGCAGGCGTGCGCGATCTCGTCGACGAAGCACTCGACGGCGAACACGTTCGGCACGTGGTTGACCCCGCGCCACGGGCCGAGCCGCAGGTGCGTCGGGACCTCGGCATAACGGACGCGCGCGGCGGGGAATCGGTACGGCTGATCACCGGCGCCGGAGCACTCGAACTCGGCGAGGCCCTCCGGACGCTGGTTCAACAGCGACGCGAGCAGCGACGGCTTCGCGACGGCGTGGCGCCACGCGGTCAGCGTGCCGTCGGCGTCGAACGCGGCCGACATCGCGTGTCGCGACGCGGCGTGGAACGAGCCGTGCGCGAGGTCGTCGGCGCGATCCCACAGCGTCTTCACCGGAGCGCGGATGCGGCGCGAGATCGCGACCGCCTCCTCGACGTACTCGAACAGCAAGCGTCGGCCGAACCCGCCGCCGACGAGCTCGACTTGTACTCGCACCGCTGAGAGCGGCAGTCCCAGTTGCTTCGCGACGGCCTCCTGGACCTGGTTCGGCGCCTGCGTGCTGACGCGGACGAGGCAGTGGTCGTCGTGGACGTCGGCGACGCAGTTCGGTGGTTCGACCGGTCCGTGCGTCTGGAACGGCGTGTCGTACGTCGCGTCGATCACGCGCGCGGCCGCCGCGAACGCCGCGTCGACGTCGCCCTCGTCGGCGACGACGACTCCGGGCCGCGCCAGCGCGGCGTCGAACTCCGCGGCGACGGTCGCGTCGTCGAACGTCGCGTAGTCGCCGTCCCGCCACGCGACGCGCAACGCGCGCCGCCCTTCGAACGCGGCGTGCGCGTGCGTCGCGACGACCGCGACTCCCGAATCGATCGGGAACACGTGTGTGACTCCGGGCACCTTCAGCGCAGCAGTGGCGTCGAACGTATCGAGCGTGCCGCCGAGCACCGGACTGCGAGCGACCGTCGCGACGCACATGCCCGGCACGACGACGTCGATGCCGAAGCGCGCGCGGCCGTCGACCAGCGCCGGACCGTCGACGCGCGGCCTGGACTTGCCGAGCACGCGGAACGCCGCCTTCGGCTTCAACGCGGGCGCGGCGGCGAGCGGCAACGTCGACGCCGTCGCGACGAG
>JAEUIB010000481.1 GCA_016795255.1 Planctomycetota bacterium | reverse complement strand
AGCCGGCGCCCTGAAGCATCGGGAGCCCCGGCGACGACGTCGACACAACCGGACTCGAGCACGCAGAACGAGTCGGCGGCGTCGCCGACCCGGTACAGCACGCCGCCGGGCTCGAGCGGGATCGCCTCGCTGCGAGCCAGGAACCGCCGAGCGAGCTCGGTCGTGCCGAGCTCCGCGGCCAGGTGCTCTTCGAACGTCGCGCCGCCGCCGTGCGTCGCGCGCAGTGACGACAACGTCAGCGCCTCGCACGCCCGCAGCGCCTCGTCGAGCGTCGCGTGGACCTCGATGCCGTCCCGGCCGATCGCGCCTTCGCGCGCGAGCACGGCGCGGACGTCGGGCGAGGCGCCGCTCGTCCACACCTCGATGCGGCGCGCGGACGTCACTTGGCGCAGGCGCGAGATCGCGAGCGCCGCCGACGAGTCGATCCCCGTGACCGCGTGGAAATCGAGCACGACGCGCCGCGGCGGCCGGCCGTTCGCGGCATCGAGCGCCGTCCGCAGTTCGCGCGACAGACCGACCGCGCTGCCGAAGAACAGGTGGCCGCGCAGCCGGACGACCCACGATTCGTGTCCATGCTCGGCCAGCAGGCGCAGATCGTGCGCGTTGCGTTGTTCGGTGCTCGTGTGTTCGGCGTTCGTGAAGCGCTGGCGGACCGCGGAGATCGCCGCGTAGCGGAACGCGAACAGCGCACAACTGGCGAGGACGCCGAGCACGAGCGCCGGCACGAACCCGAACACCGCGACGGCGACGACCATCGCGAACACGATCGCGTGGTCGAGCGCCGCGAGCTTGCGGCGGCCGCGCACGACCCATTCGACGAGCAGCCCGCCGCCGAGGTACAGCAGCGTGCCGCCCATGATCGGACGCGCGAACACGCCGATCACCGCGGGCTCGATCCACAGCACCAGCGCACACGCGACCGCGGTGATCGCGCCGCAGACGCGCGACGTCGCGCCCGCTTCGCGCGCGAGCAACGTGCGCGCGGCCGAGTTCGCGCCGACGAGTCCGCCGACCGCTCCGCTGACGAGGTTCGCGATGCCGTGCGCGCGCAACTCGCGATCGAGATCGGCGTCGGTGCGCAGCGCGATCTCGAGCGCCGCCGCGGTGACCAAGACGCCGAGCGCGGTGACGACGCACAGCGCGACCGCTTCGCCGAGCAGCGCGCCGAGTGCGGCGGTGTCGATCGCGCCGAGATCGACGACCGTGAGCGCGGCAGGCGCTCGGACCGCGCTGCCGACGTCGATCAACCACGCCGACGCGCGCGCCTCCGCGAGGTCGGTTCCCGCGAGCCGCAGCACGCCATGGACGAGCGCCGTGCCGACGACCAACGCGATCGGCAGCGTCAGGAAATGCCGCGCCTTGCCCATCGCGAGGCCGAGCACGATCGCGAAGCCGATCGCGCACAGCGCCTGCGCCGCGGCGGCGCCGTGCGTGAGTTCGGAGAACGCTCCGTTCGAGAGTTGAAGCCCGGTCGCGACGCGCAACCCACCGACGCCGAGCACGAACCCCGCCGACGCGAGGAAGCCACCCACCACCGGATACGGCACGTAGCGGATCCATTGCCCGATCCGCGCTCGACCGCACGCGTACAGCGCGAGTCCCGTCAGCACCGTCGTGCCGGCGATGCCGATGCAGAGCGTCGCGCGACGCGTGGCGTCGTCGGCTTCCGCACCGAGCCGAGCCGCCAGCGTCGCGGCGATCGCCGTCTGCACCGCGGCGGACCGCGAATCGGGCCCCGCGATCGCGAACGCGAACGGGCTGCGCCACGCGACCAGCGCCACGGTGACGGCTGCCGACGTCAGCGCCATCGCGAGGCCGAGGTCGAGATCGCGCGCGAGCGGCCCCGAGAAGATCATCGCGGCGAACGACGCGCTGAAGCACAGCGTCACCAACGCGGCCACCGCGCCGGCGCCAAGGTCACGTTGGATGGGAGTTCGGGACAGGCTCATCGGCGGGGATCTTGGGAGTGGTGGCTCGTTCGCAGTCCAGGCGTTCGCGAATCGCCGATGAACGACGAACACGATGGTCACCGCGGTCGCAAGACCGACGGGCCCGATGCATGCCGCATTCGTATCGCGCCGCGACCGTCGCGCGGAACCAGAAAAGCACCACGACGAAGAAGAAGGGCCGAGCCGACCTCCGGTCGATCGAGGGGACCTCGCTCCGCGGTCCGATCCATCCGCGTCGTTGACGCCGCTTCGCGTCGCGCCGTAGCATGGGGCCTCCCCCGCCGGAAAAGGAGAACTCCATGCTTCGAACCCTCGCGCTCGCTCTGTTCCTGGGTTGCGCGTCGAGCGCGTGGGCCCAATGCGTCAGCAAGTACCAGGGTCAGCTCGTGCCGCCGGACGGAGCCCCGTACGCCGAGGACGGACCGATCGGCCTCACGATGTCCGGCAATCGCGCGTTCTGCACGATTCGCGCGATTTCCGGCGGGAATCCGATCGGCTGCGCGCAGGAGTTCGTGCGCCAACCGAATGGCACGTGGCTACCGGGCCAGCGGATCCTGCCGCCGGCATCCCTCGGCAACAACAAGGACCACTTCGCCGAACGGCTCGCGCTCGATGGGGATCGGCTCGTCATCGGCAGCACCGAGTTGAACTTGGTCTGGATCTACGAGCGGAACGCCGGTCTCTGGACGCAGGCGGCGTCGTTCGGCGGTCAGGGAACGACGTCGGGATCCGTCAGTGAGTTCGGC
>JAEUIB010000477.1 GCA_016795255.1 Planctomycetota bacterium | reverse complement strand
GCCGACCACGCGGAGGGCGTGGGCCAACGCCAACCCGTGATTGCCGGTCGACGCGGCGACGACTCCGCGCGCTCGCGCGGCCGAGGGCAACGACAGCAGCGCGTTCAACGCGCCGCGAAGCTTGAACGAACCGGTCGTCTGGTGCTCTTCGTGCTTCAACCACACGTCGGCGCCGCAGACGTCCGACAGAGCGTCCGACCGCTCGAACGCCGTGTATGCGACGTGGCGTTCGATGCGGCGCATCGCCGCGGCGATCGCGCGCGGCCACGCGTCGGGACGTCGGTGGGTCGCGCGAAGTTTTTCCGGTCGCCGTGCTGGAAGCGATTGCATGGCTTGCGAAGATAGCGCCGCGCTGCGCGGATCCGCGGCGACGCTTCCCGACGTGGCGTTTCTCACCCCGGACTTCGACGTCCTTCCCAAGGTCGGCGATCGGACATGCTCGGACGACTGATCCAGCCCGAGATCCACGAACTCGTGCAGGCGCGCGATTGGCGCGAGCTGCGCGAGATCCTCGTCGATCTGTCGGTGCCCGACATCGCCGAACTGCTGATGGGCATCGAAGCGACCGATCGAGCCGTCGTGTTCCGCTTGCTGCCGCGCGACGTCGCCAACGAGACGTTCGAACACCTGCCGGTCGAAGAACAGCACCGCATCCTCGACTCGCTGAAGGACGCGGAAGCGGCGACGCTGCTGAACGAGATGTCCCCGGACGATCGCACGGCGCTGCTCGAAGAGTTGCCGGACCGCGTCGCGCGCCGCGCGCTGCGCGTCATGTCGGCCGAAGAGCGGGCGCTGAGTCTCGCGCTGCTCGCGTACCCGGAAGGGTCGGTCGGCCGGCGCATGACGCCCGACTACGTGAAGGGGCGCGCGCAGTTCACGTGCGGCGAGACGATCGACTACCTGCGTCGCGTCGCGCAGGACAAGGAGTGGGTCAACTACATCTACATCGTCGATCGCGACACCGTGCCGCGCGGAGTCGTCTCGCTGCGCGAACTCGTCATGGCGCCGCAGGACATGCCGGTCGACCAGATCCTGGTCCAGGACCGCGAGATCGTCCGCGTCCGCGCCGACGTCGACGCCGAGGAAGCGGTCCGGTTGATGCGCCAGTACGACATCTCGGCGCTGCCGGTCGTCGACAGTCACGACCGCATGGTCGGGATCATCACGTTCGACGACTTGATGGACGTCCAGGAAGAAGCGGCGACCGAGTCGTTGCAGATGATGTCCGGCATCGTGCCGACCGAGACGACGAGCTACCTGCAGACGAGCATGCTCGAGTTGTTCCCGAAGCGCGTCGCGGCGCTGGTCGTGCTCGCGGTGTTCTCGACGTGCGCGGGCAAGGTGCTCGAGGCGTTCTCGGACGAGCTGAGCCACTTCCAAGGATTGACGTTGTTCCTCGTCGTGTTGATGGGGGCGAGCGGCAACACCGGTTCGCAGGCATCGACGCTGATGATCCGGATGCTCGCGACGGAGACGGTCACGAAGCGTCAGATCGTCCGCGTGCTGTTCCGCGAGTTCCTGCTCGGGACCGCGATCGGCATCACGCTGGCGTTGGTCGTCGCCGCGATCGGGTCGGCGGTGTTCCCGGGCATCGGCAGCCGCGAAGCGACGGTCGTCGCGATCGCACTGACCGCCGCGGTCACCGTCAGCAACCTCGCCGGGACGTTCGTGCCGCTGTTCCTGCGCTGGTGCAAGTTCGACCCGGCGTACATGGCCAATCCGGCGATCACGACGATCTCGGACTACAGCTCGCTGTTGATCTACTTCTCGGTCGCGACGTTCCTGCTCAGCGGGACGTGGATCTGATCGACGATCGGATCGGCCCGCGAGCGCCGTCGCTCACGCGGTTCGAGGCGGCGGTGCGTAGCGCCGGAACAGCACGAACGTGAGATCGTCCGGCTTGCCCGGCTGACCGGGACGCTGTTCCCGCATCCGCGCGTCGCACGCGGCCAGCAGCGCCTCGCCGGCGGCTTCGAGGTCGGTGCGGCGGATCAACGAGCAGATCTCGCCGATGCGCAGATTGTCGAACACTCCGTCCGACGCGAGCAGGACCGTGTCGCGCAGCGCGAGCACGCGCCTGCGGCTCCACTCGACGCGCACTTCGCCGACGCCGAGCATGTTCGCCACGATGTGACGCTCGGGGTGGAACAGGGCTTCTTCTTCGCCGAGTTCGCCGGCGGCTTGCGCCAGGCCGACCGGCGAGTGCGCGACGGACACGAACTTCGGCTTGCCGCGGCCGCCGGCGATGACGGCCTGCGAATCGCCGGCGTTGAAGAAGACGATGTCGGTCGCGGAGATCCACGCGGCGATCAGTGTCGACGCCGCGCCGAGCCGGAGGTCGGCGATCGCGTCGTGGGCGGCTTTGAAGCCGGACAGGACCGCCTCTTCGATCGAGTCGACGGAGCCGCGCAGCGCGTGCTCCAGCGACTCGACGGCCAAGCGAGCCGCGGCGTCGGCGTGCGGCATTCCGCCGGCGCCGTCCGCGACGGCGATCACCACGCCGCGTTCCGCGAGCGGCAGCACGACCAGAGCGTCCTCGTTCGTCCGGCCCTTGCCGGGAGCGCCTCGCGACGCGCAGATGCAATGTCCGAGCCCGGGAAGCGCGATCGCTCGCGGCCGTTCGTCGTTCGCCGCGATCTCGATCCACGGCTGCGTTGCGCTCGGCTCGCGCATTCGGCGAGGTCCTTCGCGTTGCGGACGGAGGCGGTGTCGTCGCGATCCCGCGCGGTCGGTCGTTGGCGCCGCCCGGCCGTCAGGATCGTGCCGCGACCCCGGTCACCCGTCCTGGTTGGTCGTGGCTCCGGCGATCAGCCGTCCTTCTCGGACTTCTTCGCGGCGCGCTGGAAGATCGTGCCGTGGAAGCGCAGGGAATGACCGACGTTGTCGCGGAAGTACGTGGCTCCGTGGTCGCCGCCGCGGAGCTCGTACGTGTGGGGGATCTTCCGCTTCTCGAGCGCTTCGTGCAGCAACGTGCAGGTCTTGTCGAAGCCGAACTCGTCGCGTTCGCCGCAGTCGAAGTAGATCGCGAGGCTCTTCAGCGCGTCCTCGTCGAGCGTCGACGCCATGTGGATCGGGTTGTTCTTCTGCCAGAACGGCACGTCGATCGGATCGCCGAAGACTTCGCCCCATTGCTTCGCCCAGCGCTTCAGGCGCGGGTTCACTTGCGTCGGATCGGCCGGGAACAACGCGGCGCTGTGCGCGCTGGCCGAGCCGTACAGCTCGGGGCGCTGGAACGCGATGTTGAGCGCGCCGTAGCCGCCCATCGAGTCGCCGCTGATGCCGCGCGCATCGCGGCT
>JAEUIB010000893.1 GCA_016795255.1 Planctomycetota bacterium | reverse complement strand
GGATCCGCATGCCGACGCGCTGGCGCTGCGCAAAGCGCTCGCGGCGGCCGGGACGGATCCGACGGTCGACGTGCGGCTCGTCGTGCAACTCCTCGCGCACATCGATCGGTCGGTGCGCCTCGAAGCGATGGTCGCCTCGACCCGGCGCGGCGTCGATCTGCGGGGGTTCGACCCGGACGGCGACGAGGCGGCGCGCGCGGCCGCGGTCGCCCGCATCAAGGAAGCGCTGTCGTCGCGTCGATGAGGGGGGCGGACCTCGGTCGGCGGGGGCTCGCTCGAGCGACGCCGATCGTTGCGTGACCTCGCGGCTTTGCCGCTACACTCCCGCACTTCCCGGTCGCTTCGAGTTCGGCTCGTCGCGCCCTCCCGACGGCAGACCCGGCTTGGACCTGTTCGACGCTCTCCGCACGGTGTTCCTCGACTACGGCTACGCCGCCGTGTTCGGCGTCCTCGTGCTCTGCGGCGTCGGGCTGCCGTTGCCCGAAGACGTGCCGTTGGTCGGCGCCGGCGTGGTCGTCTACGAAGGCCACGCGACGTACCCGGGCATGGTCGCGATCGGCATCCTCGGCATCCTGGTCGGCGACTCGATCCTGTTCTGGCTCGGCCGGCGCTACGGGCCGGCTCTGCTGCGCAAGAAGCTGTTCGCGCGCATGCTGCACGCCGAACGCATGGCGAAGGTCCAAGGGCAGTTCGACGAGCACGCGCTGAAGGTCGTGTTCTTCGCACGCTTCATCGCCGGCATTCGCGCCTGCGTGTACTTCACGGCCGGCACGCTCGGCATGAAGTACCGGACGTTCGTGCTGCTCGATTTCATCGGTGCGCTGGTGTCGGCGCCGGTGTGGATCTGGCTCGGTTGGCGCTTCGGCGGCCATATCGAGAGCGCGTTCTCCGCGATGGCGCAGGCCGACCGCGTGATCCTCGCGCTGATCGTCGGCTTCTCGGTCTACTTCGGCTGGCGATGGTGGCGCGGTCGCCGCAGTGCGGCGTCCGACGCGGCGTCGTGACCGACGAGGTCAGCGGTCGTGGCGCACGAGCCGCGCCGCGCGATCGGGCTCGTTCGTGATGATCCCGTCGGCGCGGAGCGCGAGTCCGCGCTCGAGTTCGGCATCGTCGTCGAGCGCGTAGATCCAGACCCGCTTGCCCGCGGCGTGCAGTGCGGCGACGCGCTCGGGCGTCGCGATCGTCTTCGACAACACCGCGAGACGCGCCGCCGACGCGACGGCGTCGCGCCAGCCGTTGTCGCCGTACTCGCGGTTGCGGATCAGGCCGACCCGACCGGGATCGAGCGTGCACAACGCGCGCTCGACGATCGCGGCCTCGAACGAGATGAACACGCTCGCAGGATGCAGCAACGGGCGCCGCGCGAGCACGGCATCGGCGAGGTCGAGGTCGCGTCCGCGGCACGACGCCTTCAACTCGACGACGAGGGGGACTCCGCGGGACGACCACGCGACGTCTTCCAACGTCGCCACCGGCTCGGTCGACTTCGTGCCGAACGCGAGTCGCAACGTGCGGAGACGTTCGAGGGCCAGGTCTTCGACGAACGCGTCGATTCCGGCCGAACGACGCAGATCCGCGTCGTGATGGACGACGACGGCGCCGTCCGCCGTCGCGTGGACGTCGATCTCGACGAAGTCCGGCGCGAACGGCAGTGCGGCGCGAACCGCGGCCACCGTGTTCTCGTGGCGCAATCGCGGCGCGCCACGGTGCGCGATGATCGTCGGCGTCATGGGTCGGTCAGCACGACGATCGTCGGCCCGGACGGGGCGGGCTCCGCGCGGCCCGAGCCGCGCAGCGGTCCCCGAGCTCGCAGGACGACGCCTTCGTGGGGTTCGGGGGTGAAGCGGAAGCGGCCAGCGCCGTCGGCGAGCACCGTCGTCGCGGCCTGGGCCCCGGAATCACCGGCCAGCGTGACTTCGGCGCCGGCGACCGGTCGTCCGTCCGCGCCGGTCACGACGCCTTCGAGGTCGGGCGCGGGAGCGAGCGCCAGATCGACGCCGGTCAGCGCGCCGCGATCGTTCAGGACCAGGTCGGACACCGCCGCCGGAGCGCGGCCTGCGCCCGACGCGGTGACGCGATACGTACCGGGCGGCAAGCCGCCGACGCGATAGAAGCCGCTCGCGCTGGTCAGCACCGGGCGGACCGTGTTGTCGACGAGCCGCTCGAACCACGGATCGAGCGAACCGTGGACGCGGACCAACGTGTGCGCCAACGGCGTGCCGTCGTCGCCGCGCACGACGCCCTCGATCGAGCCGGCCGCGCGCTGCGTCAGCGCGACCGCCGTGACCGCGCCGGCCTCGTCGAGCGAGAACGGCTGCGACTTCACCGGTGCTCCGCTGCCGCCGGCCGACAACAGCACGAAGCGGGCGGGTGGCGCGAGGCCGCCGAAGCGCGCGATGCCGTCCCCGCCCGACGTCGCGATCCGCGTGCCGACCTCGTCCGGCGTGCCATCCGCCGCCAGCGGGATCGCGACGACCGAGACGTTCGCTTCGGCGACCTTCTCCGGCGACAGTACGGTGACTTGCAGCGTGTGTTCGCGCAGCAGACTGCATTCGACGAACGCCGTCTCGCGCAGGCGGACGGTGTAGCGCTGCTCGAACGGCCGGCGTCCGGGCCAGCTCGAACGCAGCACGACGTCGCCGGGGGCGAGTCCGGTGATGCGGAACCGACCGTTCAGGTCCGCGAGTTCGCGACGCTGCGGCCACACGGTCTCGACCAACGCGCCGGGCAGCGGCTGGCCGACCTCGTCTTGCACCACGCCTTCGAGGACGGTGCTGCCGGCGAGCCGGACCGCGACGTTCGCCGGTGGGCCCGAGCGCAATTCCACGATGCGTTCGTCGGCGCCCTCGATGGGAGCGACGACGCGCAGGCGCGCCGCGCAGGCCGGCAAGCCCTCGACGCGGTACCGACCGTCCTTGCCGGTCGTGGTCTTGCCGATCGGCGCGCCGCGGCGCTTGCACCACAGCTCGACCGCCGCGTGTTCGACCGGCTTCTGGTCGGCGTCGAGCACGACGCCTTCGACGGCGCAGCCGTCCTCGGTCCGCAGCTCGATCGGGACGTCGGCGCTGACGTTCCACGGGCCGAAGACCATCGATGCGGCGCCGGAGACGCGCGGCACGGCGACGTGCGGCAGCGCGAGGATCCGCGGCACGCTGAACGATCCGTCGCGCGCCACGGCGACGTCGGCGAGCGACAGCAGTTCGGCGCCGAGCGCCGGGAACTCGAGCAGTAGCAGGCGAGCGCCGTCGTCGTTCGGGGTGTCGCCGCTGGATCGCCGCAGCGTGCCGCGCGCCGCGATGCCGGCCGCGATCGGGACGTGCAGGAACGCCGGTCGACGCGTCAGGTCGATCTCGGGGACGAGCGCCGTCGCTCCGCTCGCGGAATCGATGCGCAAGGCGAAGCGTCGCGGTGGCAGCCCGGAGAACACGGCCGTGCCGTCCCGCGCCGACGTCGCGCTCGCGGCCGGCGTGTCGCGCAACGCTTCCGCGAGGCGCGCGGCACGATCGAAGCCGTCGGTCCGCGGCAGCGGCGCGTCGAGCGCGAACAGCGTCAGCGAGGCATCCGCGATCGGCGCGTCGTCGGCGCCGAACACCGTCACGTCGAGTCGTCGCAGCGGTTCGAGCGCGATGACGCCGAGATCCTGGACCTGCCGCGCTTCGCCGCGCAGTCGGTTCAGCGTCGCCGACCGGTAGCCGGGAGCTTGGATCTTCAAGCCGAACGTGATGCCGGGCGGCAGCATGTCGATCGTGATGCCGCCGGTCGGCAGGTGCGTGACCACCGGCTCGGCGCCGACGTCGTCCGCGCCGAGGACCGTCAGCGTCGGCGCTTCGATCGGTCCGCCGTGCGTCGCGTCGAACACGTGCATCCGCAGCGCGAACATCCGCTTCGCGGCTTTCGGGCGCAGATCCGCGACGTCGTCCGCCGCCGGCGTGTCGTCGGCGACCGCGGTCGGCGTCGACGGGGTCGCGGCCGACTCGAGGGCCGGCTTCAACACGAAGAAGTAGAGGGCGAACGCGCCGAGCGCGAACACCAGCAGCAGGACGAGCGCATTGCGTTCTTCGCGGATCACAGCGCGATGGTCTTCGGGGTTCCTTCGGTCGTGATCGCGGCGCCGGTGCGCTCGCGGACGTCGTCGACGCTGACTCCGGGCGCGAGTTCGACCAGCAGCATCGGCGCGCCGGGCCGGACGTCGAGCACGCACAGGTCCGTGATCACGCGATGCACGACGCGCCGTCCGGTCAGCGGCAGCGAGCACTCGCGCAGGATCTTCTTCTCGTCGCCCTTCGCGACGTGCTCCATCGTGACGACCACGCGCCGCGCGCCGGCGACCAGGTCCATCGCGCCGCCCATGCCCTTCACCATCTTCCCGGGGATCATCCAGTTCGCGAGGTCGCCGTCCTGCGAGACCTGCATCGCGCCGAGGATCGTCAGGTCGACGTGGCCGCCGCGGATCATCGCGAACGAGTCGGCGGAGTGGAAATACACCGCGCCCTTCGCCTCGGTGATCGTCTGCTTGCCGGCGTTGATCAGGTCGGGGTCGACCTCGGCTTCGGTCGGGAACGGACCGATGCCGAGCATCCCGTTCTCGCTCTGCAGCACGATGTCCATGCCGGGCGGGATGCAGTTCGCGACCAGCGTCGGGATGCCGATGCCGAGGTTCACGGAGTAGCCGTCGCGCAACTCCTGCGCGGCGCGGCGGACGATCTGTTCGCGGGTGAGAGCCATCGTCGTTCCTTCGGATGCGCGAGTTCGGTCGGCGTCAGGCGGGGCGCGTCGTGCGCTGCTCGATGCGCTTCTGGTACGCGACGCCGTGCACGAGGCGCTTCACGTAGATGCCCGGCGTGTGGATCGCGTCGGGATCGAGCGCGCCGAGCGGGACGATCTCCTCGACCTCGGCGATCGTGACGCGCGCGCAGGTGGCCATCATCGGGTTGAAGTTGCGCGCGGTCTTGCGGAACACCAAGTTCCCGTTCGGGTCGGCCTTCCACGCCTTGATCAGCGCGAAGTCGGCGCGGATGCCGCGCTCGAGCACGTACTCGCGCCCGTCGATGATGCGGGTCTCCTTGCCTTCGGCGACCCGGGTGCCGACGCCCGTCGGCGTGAAGAACGCCGGGATGCCGGCGCCGCCGGCGCGGATGCGTTCGGCGAGCGTGCCCTGCGGCACGAGCTCGACCTCGAGCGAGCCGTCGAGGAACTGGCGCTCGAACGTCTTGTTCTCGCCGACGTACGACGAGACCATCTTGCGGATCTGCCTGGTCTGCAGCAGCAGACCGAGCCCGAAGTCGTCGACCCCGGCGTTGTTCGAGACGACGGTGAGGTCCTTGACGCCGGAATCGCGCAGCGCGGCGATCAGGTGCTCGGGAATGCCGCACAAACCGAAACCGCCGACCGCGAGGGTCATGCCGTCGGCGATGCCGGCCAGGGCATCCTTGGCGGAGGGACGGATCTTGTTCATCGGGGGATCCTCGGAGGGAGCCGGATCATACGGGTGGCGTCGCCGGCACGAAGGCGTCGCCGGTTTTCTCGTGACGATCGCAGGGCGGCGCGGATGAACCAGGAGTCACGACGCGCCCCGATCCAGGGGATTTCGCGTCGGGCGGACGCGGACGCGTTCCGCCGTACCACTGGAATCGACGACGTCGGATCGCGACGGCGGCGGCGCGCGGGCGCCTGCTGGCCGCCTCGCGCCGGGTCCGTCACGACCGAGGGAGACCGCCATGGGAACGGATGTCGCAGGGAAGCGTGGTCGTGGGGGCGTGCGCACCGTCGCGGTCGTGATCGCCGCATCGCTGATGTGCGGCGTGCTCGCACGAGCCGCCACGCCGCTCGCTGCCTACGCCGCCAAGCTGAAGCAGCAGCTGAAGTCCGTCATGAAGACCGAGGGCAAGTTGCTCGACGCCGAACGCCAGATCGCGATGACGCAGATGGAACCGTTCATGCAGGCGCTGAAGACGACGGTGCTCCCGCCGAACCAAGCGATCCTCGGCATCTGGCCGTTGCTCGAGTACCAGCGGACGGTCGGGGCGCGGACCGACGAGGGACTGACCGCGATCGCATCGACGATGCGCCAGGCCGGGATCGAGTTCCACGCGGAGCAGCCGAACGCGACCGCGCTGCCGACCGGCTTCACGATCGGCGACGGAGGCTGCGGCGACGCGGCCGAGTCGGCGTTCCTGCGCCGCGTCGACGCGTCCTACGGGGCGATCCGCAAGCAGATCGCGAAGTGCGCGAAAACGCTGCGCGCGAAGTCGAACGTCGCGCTGAACGTGATGATCCGCACGCCGACGCCGGTCGAGTTCAACGGCTTCTCGGACACGTCGTTCTACGGCAGCTACGACTCGTTCTCGCTCGACCTGCTGGCCGCCGCGAGTCACCTCGGCTTCGCGAACGACGGCATCCTCATCGTCGCCGGCCGCGCGGAGACCGGAGCCGGGTCGGTCGAAGTCGTCGCCAACGGACCCGACTACAAGTCCACGACGACGCAGGTCGACGCGGACGGGCGCTGGGTCGTCGTCTTCGACAACGGCGGACTAGGCATGACGGAGGGGACGTACTCGGTGCGGGCTCGGTTGGCGTCCGGCGGCGCGTGGTCGAACTGGCACATCGGGATCCAGTGACCGAAGTCGGTCAGAACTGGAAGTACAGGAACGGCGAGTAGCGCTGGAAGTAGAGGTGGCAGATCGCCAGCGGGAACGCGAGCGCCGCACCGAACACGATCCACGGAGTCCTCTCGCGGGCGACCTGATTCGAGTTCGGCAGGACCCACGCGATGAACGCGCAGGCGCCGAGCGCGAGCCACTGCAGGTCGTCGACCGCGAACCGCCGCGAACCGGCGTCCCCTTCGCCGAAACCGACCATGGCCGCCAGGAACCGGCCGGCCTGACCGATGTCGGTGGCACGGAAGAACACCCAGCCGCCGAGCGTGATGACGAACGTCAGCGCGACCTGCACGACGACCGGCGTCCGCCAATACAGCGGCCGGCGGTTCGTGAAGCGTTCGAAGGCGAGCAGCACGCCTTGGTACGCACCCCACGCGACGTACGTCCACGCCGCGCCGTGCCACAAGCCGCCGAGCAGCATCGTGATCAGCAGGTTGAAGTACGTGCGCTTCTCGCTGCCGCGATTGCCGCCGAGCGGGATGTAGAGGTAGTCCCGCAGCCACGTCGACAGCGAGATGTGCCAGCGGCGCCAGAACTCGGTCACGCTGCGGCTCTTGTACGGCGAGTCGAAGTTCACCGGGAACTCGAAGCCGAACATCAGGCCGAGTCCGATCGCCATGTCGGAGTAGCCGGAGAAGTCGAAGTAGATCTGGAACGCGTAGGCGACGGAGCCGAGCCACGCCTCCATCGTCGAAGGGGTCTGCAGCGCGAACGAAGCATCGGCGATCCGCGACACCGTGTCCGCGAGCAGGATCTTCTTCGCGAACCCGATCTGGAACAGCGACGCGCCGAGCGCGAACTTGTCCCACGTGTGGGTGCGCTCGCGGAGCTGCTCGGCGAGCGTCTGGTAGCGGACGATCGGGCCGGCGACGAGCTGCGGGAACAGCGTGACGAAGCACGAGAAGTCGACGATGTTCCGGACCGGCGGTGCTTCGCCGCGGTACACGTCGATCGTGTAGCTCATCGTCTGGAACGTATAGAACGAGATCCCGACCGGCAGGATCACCTTCGGCCAACTGACGCCCGGGAAGCCCATCGTCGTCAGGATCGCGTTCAGCGAATCGACGCCGAAGTTCATGTACTTGAAGTAACCGAGAAGCCCGAGGTTCGCGCAGATCGACAGCGTCAGCACGAGCTTGCGCCGGCGCGCGAGTTGGATGGCTTCGGGCGATCCGGGGGGCAGAGCGGCGAGCCGTTGGCCGGCACGTCCGATCACGCCGCCGATGACGAAGTCGAGGACGGTGCTGAACAGCATCAGCGCCGTGAAGTCGATGCGCCACCAGCCGTAGAACACGAGGCTCGCGAGCGTCAGGTGCAGCGAGCGCATGCTCTTCGGCACGATGAAGTACGTGACGAGCACGAGCGGCAGGAACCAGAACAGGAAGATCTGACTGGCGAAGATCAACGCGGCGACTCCGACCAGAGGCGGAGACGCCCGACGTGGAACGCGGCCTGGACCGAGATCGGATCGATGCGCAGAGCTTTGATCGGCGCTCCGTTCGGCGTCGTCAGCGGCACGACCACGATCTGCTCCGCGTCGTAGCCGATCTGCCACGCCTCGAACTTGGTTCGCCCGTCGAAGCCCGCTCCGACGTCGAAATGCACGCGCAGCATCGTCGGCGTCGGCGACTTGACCTCGAACACCAGCGCGCGCTTGCCGTCGCCCTGGATCGGCTCGCGCAGCAGCAGCGTGAACTGCGGCGCCGCCGACGACGCGACCGCGTCGAACTCTCCGTTCCCGACGCTCGTCACCTGCATGTTGTGTACCGGGCCGGGATCGGCGGAGACCGGCACTTCGGTGCGCGGGTCGTAGCGCGTCGCGCGCAACAGGTTGTCGAGCGGCGGGCGCAAGTCACGCTCGGCGCTGACGAACAGGAAGCGCTCGGGCACCTCCCAGATCATCAACTTCGGGAACGGTCGCCGGCCGAGCAACGCATCCTGCGCGACCTGCAGCAAAGGCACGATCGGCCCGCGCCCGATGATCGCGCGATTCTCGACCCGCCGATCCAGCAGCGCCGAGAACACGCTCGGCAAGTAGTACCCGTGCGAGTAGCTCGTCCCGACGAGCACGATGTCCTCGGGCTGCTTCGAGTCGAGGAGCCCCTTGGTCTTCGCGTCGCGCCCGACGATCGTCGCGGTCGTCACTCCGAGCGAACGCTCGAGTTCGCCGCCGTCCTTCAGTCCGAGCATCTTCACGAGGTCGCCGACGTGCAGGCGGGGCCCGTTCTGGAAGATCTCGCCGTCGATGGCGACTCCCGGCACGAGATCGGGAGAGCCGTAGTGCGCGACGATGCGGTCGACGACGAGCTGCGCGGCGGCGACGGCGCCGTCGCTGGTCCAATGCGTGTGGGTCTGGAAGTAGAGCGGTTCCCCGGTCTTCGTCAGCACGGGCCGCGGGGCGATGAAGGCGAGCCGCTGCGCGCGGAACGCCTCGCAACCGGCGTCGTACATCGGCGAGAACGTCGGTTCGGCGGCGCGCACCTGGTCGGGCAGCAGGCTCGACTTCTCCGGCACGAACAGGACGACGACCTTCGTGCCGTTCCGCTCGAACCAGCGCGTGGTCGCCGCGATCAGCTCCGCGGTCCTCGGCAGCGCGGCCTTCTCGAGCGGCACCGGGAAGTCGCGCGTCGACGCACCGAGGAAGAACCAGCCGTCCGCTCCGAGCAGCACCTCGTGCGGAGTGTGCCCGAACGTCCGGAACATGAACTCGTTGTACGTGCCGCGGATCAAGCCGGGGACGCGCTCGCGGCGCGACAGGTCCTTCTCGATCGCCTTCGTCCATTCGCCACGACGGATCGCGTCGTTCGAGAACGGCTGGTCCAATCCGCTGCCCGGCCACACTCCGCCGGCGAGCTCGTACGCCGGCACGGCCAGCACGATCGCGAAGAAGATCGACGCGGCGAAGGCGAGGCCGAGGCGGCGAAGCATGGATCGGGAGGGAGCTCGAGGGTGGGGGATGGGGGCGACGCGAGACGTCGGCTGGGCGACGTGGGGGTCGGAGTCTACACGCGCCCTCGGCGATTCCGGATGTAGTCGACGAGCACGAAGTTCCCGAGGCGTTCCGCGTTCGCGTAGTACGCGCGGCCGCGGTTCGTGCGCGTGAACGTCTCGACGAAGTCGACCAGCGTCGGGTCGTCCGTCAGCATGAACGTCGTCACGACGACGCCGTCCCGGCGCAGGCGGGCCGCTTCGTCGAGCGTGGCGACGACGACGCGATCGTCGAGTCCGAACGGGTTCTTGTAGATCGAGCCGTCCGCCTCGGTCAGCGCCGACGGCTTGCCGTCGGTGATCATCAGGATCTGCTTGTTCGGGTGCTTCTTGCGCGCGAGCAGGCGCGACGCGAGCCGCAATCCGGCGCGCGTGTTGGTGTGGAACGGGCCGTTGCCGACGTACGGGATGCGATGCAGCGGGACTTCGCGCGCGTCGTCGCCGAACAGCACGACGGAGAGGTCGTCCTTCGGGTAGCGCGTGCGGTTCACCTCGACGAGCGCCAGCGCGACCTGCTTCGCCGGCGTGATGCGGTCCTCGCCGTACAGCGTCATCGAGTGCGACACGTCGATCAGGATGACGCTCGCGCACGACGTCAGCGCTTCGGTCTCGAACACTTCGAAGTCGCGTTCGTCCCACGTCGGATCGAGGCCATCGCGCCGCATCGCGTTGCGCATCGACGCCGGGAAGTCGATCGCGCTCGGCTCGTCACCGAACACGTACGGCCGCGTCTCCGACGTCCGTTCGTGCCCGGGCCCGGTCGTCCGCGAGCGGTGCGAGCCGTCGGCGCCGCGCGCTCCGGGCTTCAGCGACGTGAACAGCCGCGCGAGCGCGTCGCGGCGGATCGCCTGCTCGCCGCCGGGCGCAAGGCGCAGCACGCCGCCGCGATCGCGCTCGACGATGCCCTCGCGCGCCAGCCGCGCGAAGAAGTCCGCCTTCGTGAAGCGTTCGTCGAACACGCCCATCCGGCGATCGACCTGGTCGAGCCAGCGGTCGGCTTGCGCGAGGTCGCCGTCGGCCATCAGCGCGAGGTGCAGCCACAGTTTGCGCGTGCGGTCGTGACGTTGCTCCGTCGTCAGCGTGCGCGGGTCGAAGCGGGCGTACGTCACGGTCACCATGACGTCAGTCCTTCAGGCCCTTCACCATGCGGTCGAACTCGTCGCCGTAGGTCGCACCGTCGTGCGTGACGTCCTTGCTGAGGATCGACGCCTGATGCAGTCC
>JAEUIB010000446.1 GCA_016795255.1 Planctomycetota bacterium | reverse complement strand
GCGATGCAAGACGCGGAACTCGTGCGCGCCGACCGCCTGTGCGACGAGGCGCTGGCGATCGACGCGAACTGCGTGAAAGCGCTGGTCGTGAAGGCCGCCGTCCTCGTCTGGAACATGCGCTACGGCGACGCCGAGACCCTGCTGAACCGCGCGCTCGATCGCGCGCCGACCGACGCCGACGTGCTGCAACTGCTGTCGCAGGTCATGGACGTCGCCGCGGCGCAGAAGCGCGCGATGGCGGCGGGACTGCGGACGCCGACCGTCGTCGGCAGCGACACGCGCATCGAGGGCGACTACGAAGTGACGACGACGTGGTGGCGCCAACCGTCGCAGGCGGAACTCGAGCGCGCTCGCCAACTCGAAGCCGAAGCGGACGCGTGCCTGCAACGCGCGGTCGCGGCCCTCGAGATCGCGGCGAAAGCGAAAGCGGGCACCGCGCAGGGCGCGTTCCTCCAAGGCGTGCTCGATCGCCGGTTCGGGCGTCTCGAAGCGGCGCGCGCGGCGTTCACGGAGGCGACCAAGAAGGACCCGAGCTACGTCGAGGCGTGGTTCCAGACGGCGGGGGTCTGTTCGGAACTCGGCCTCGGCGACGAAGCGCTGTTCGCGCGAGCGGCGGGCTTCGATCTCCTCGAAACCACGGCCGCACCGCACCTGACCGTCGCGTGGCGATTGCTCGAAGTCACGAAGTTCGACACGGCGCGTCGCGTGCTCGCCGACGCCGAACGCCACGATGCGGCGGACCCGCGGATCGCGGCATTCCGCGGCGTCGCGTTCGAAGCCGACGACCACCTCGACGACGCGGTCCGCGAGTACACGACCGCGCTCGATCTCGAGCGCACCCGCGCCGTGTTCTGCGGCACGTCGCTCGACCCGGGCGACGCACGGCCGATCGGTTCGCACCTGCTCGGCCTCGCGTTCACGTTGCGGCAGAAGCTCGCGGCGATCGCGTTCTCGCAAGGGCGGGCGCAGGACGCGCTCGCGTTGCTGAACGCCAGTCTCGCGATCGAACCGCGCCTCGTGCGCGGCCAAGGCGTCGACGATCTCCCGCGCGCGCTGTTGCCGCGTCCCGGGCAAGAGCCCGGCATCGTCCCCGAGTCGTTCCCGGTCCTCGCGCACATCGCGTGGGCGCGCGTGAAGGCGGGCGAGATCCTGTTCGCGGGCGGTGCACTGGCGGAAGCGCGAGCGAGCGTCGGGCCAGTCTTCGCGTACGGACCGAGCATGATCAACGGCAAGGGCTCCGACCGCTTCCGCGAGCAGGAGCTCCACGCGAAGGTGCTGCTGTGCCGCATCGCGCTGAAGGAAGGGAAGATCGAAGAGGCGCGCATGCTGGCGAGCGGATTGCCGCGCAAGCGCCTGGGAGTCGGCCCGTCGAAGAGCCCGTATCCGGAGCTCGAGGTCATCGGCCAACAACTCGCCGACGAGGTCGATCGCGCGTGGCGCGCGATGCAAGAGCGCGGCGACGAACGCTGGGACCCGCAAGGCGCGCCCGATCCCGACAAGGCCGAGCCCGTCGCGCGTCGCATCCTCGACGAGAGTGGGCTCACGGAGTTGGCGCTCGGTGATCCGCGCGCGGCCAACCTCGCGACGCCGTTCATGGCGATCCTGCGGCAATGCGTGCTGATGGTCGTAGCGCCGAAGTCGAACCAGTGGCGCGAGGACGTCCGGGTCTCGGTCCAACTCGTCGTCGAAGAGCGTGACCGCATCGCCGAGTCCGCGCAGTTCGAAGAGCGCCGCGCCGATCCGCGCTTCGCGCGTCGCGACGACGGCGAGCTCTACAAGCGATTGCTGAAGCACGAGGACAAGGCGCTCGAGCTGCTGCGCGCCGCGTGCGTCGAGCACGGCTATCCGGCGGCGGACCTCGCGAACGACTTGGCGTCGAAGAGCGGACCGCCCGGGCCCGCGCCGTTCACTGGCGACGCGAGCGATCCCGAGGCGCGCATCGCCGACGCTTGCGCACGCGCGGGCGTGCCGTACTTGCGACGGACGGATCGCTTCACGGCCGCGCCGGAATCGATGGCGTCGTGGAGCCTGCGTCAGGGCATCGAAGCCATCGACGGCCGCAAGACACCGCAATGGCGCGAGGAAGTGGCCGCCGCGCTGGTGCCTCTGGCGCAACAGCAACGTCAGGCGCTGGCGCAGCGCACGTCACTCGATACGCGCATCGCCGATCTGCAAGCTCGGATGAAGCAGCAACCGAAGTCCGCGCGCGGCCTCGAACGCCAGATCAAGCAATTGAGCGAGCAAAGAACTGCGGTCGACGCGACGAACGAGCTAACGACGCGCGTGCTCGACGTCCTGAAGGCCGAAGCCGAGAAGGCGGGTTATCCGCGTGCCGAGCTCGAGGCCGACCTGAAGAACCTGACCGGCTGGCGTTAGCAGCCTGTTGAAAAAGTCTGCCGGCACTCGGCCGGCTGCGAACGAGCATGGCTTCGTCTTGCGAGATCGGTCGCTGCGCGACCGGGGCTCCTCCGCGTATCTGGCGCAACAGGGCCGTCGATACGCCTCGTCGGCGCGCCTTGCCCTGCTCGTTCTCGCTCGCCCGACTGCTCGGCAGACTTTTTCAACAGGCTGTTAGGAGGCCGTGAAGAGATCCGCCGCCGCGCGGGCCCCATTCACCGGATTCACGGCCTCGGACACCGGACGGTCTCGTTCCCAAGCGCCCGGACATGCGACGACCCCGGCGAGCTCGAACGCTCGCCGGGGTCGTCGCACTCGAGCGATGCGTGCGGTGTTACTGCACCGGCACCTTCACCGTCTTCTGCTCGCCGGACTCGACCGAGACGACGACCTCGCCCTTCTTGTCGCCGGCCTTCACGCGCACCGTGTACTGGCCCGGCTTCAATCCCTCGAACGTCGACGGTCGCAAGCCGAGCTCGGCCTGCGTGTCTTCCGAGCCGGGATCGTCGACCGGGCTGATCGTCGTTTCGACGAACAGCATCGGACCGTCGCCGTCCGCGTCGGGGGCGTTCGGCCCGAAGTCGGCCGTCACCGACAGCGTCGCGCCGCGTGCCGCTCGGAAGTCGATCCCTTCGGCCGCGCCGCTTTCGGGCACGAGCACGCGGTCCTTGCCCATCTTCATGATGCCGCCGCCGCGGATCTCGATGCGGTACTCGCCCGGGGCGAGGAAGCGCGCTTCGTAGTAGCCATCGGAGTCGGTGACGACGCTCTCGTCCTCGTTGCCGAACTTCATCGTCGTCGCGCCGCCGCCGCCGTCGTTGGTGACCATCGCGATCATGCGGACTTCGCGGACCTCGGTGTCGCTCTCGTTGCCTTCACCGAACTTCGCCGGGCGGACGTCGACGACGATCCCCGCGAGCGGCTTGTTCGTGTCCTCTTCGACGATGCGGCCGCGGATCGCGCCGCTCGGCAGCTTGACGTGTTCCGTGGTCTCGCGCTTCGGGTCGACGCGCACCTTGATCTTGTGCGGCACGGAGGACTTCGGCGCCTTCACGAGCATCGTGTAGCCGCCGGGCTTCACGTCGCGGATCTCGTAGTTCCCGTCGGCGTCGGTGGTGGCGGACGGTTCGCCGAACGGCAGGCCGTCCCCGCCGGCGCGCGACAGCGTCACGCGCGCGTTCGCGACCGGCCGACCGGACTCGGTGACCGAGCCGACGACGTCACCGGTCGGCGGCAGGCTGACGTCCTGCTCGGTGGTCTCGCCTTCGCGGATCGTGACCGGCATGCCCGCGTCCGCCGCGCCGTCGCCCGCGATCGCGATGAACACGGCGCCACCGCCGACCGCGGAGCGCGGCTTGGACACGCGGACGACGTAGTCCCCGGGCAGGATCCCGTTCATCGCGTAGTGACCGGCGGCGTCGCTGGTCGCGTTGGCCTGCTCGTCGCCGAACGATCCGAAGGTCTGGATCGCCGCGTTGCCGAAGCTCGTGCCGCCCTGATCCGGCGCCGACAACACGACGGTCGCGTTCGCGAGCGGCTTGCCGTACTGGTCGTACGCGATGCCTTCGAGCGCACCGCCGGCGCGCAGCGCCAGATCGAGATCCTCGAGTTGGTCGCCGTCCTCGAGGTTCACCGGCTTGTCCTTTGAACTGGCGTGGACCGCGTGCGTCGCGCGGATCGAGTGATCGCCGGCGGCGAGACCGCGGATCGTGTACTCACCCTTCGCGTCGGTCGTCGCGGTCTTCGGCGGCGAGTCGTCGATGATCTGCGGTCCGCCGCCGTTGTCCTCGACGCGGATCGCGCGTCGTGCGACGCGCGTCCGCCCGCCTCCGGGGAACGAGAATCCGCCCAGGTCGTCGCTCGTCCGCGAGATCGTCACGATCGCGCCCTCGACGGGCGATCCGTCCGGCGCGCGCACGACGCCGGACACGGTGATCTCGGGCGTCAGCGTGAAGTCGACGCGCGACTTCTGTCCGCTCGGCGTCGCGATGCCGGTCATCGTCACCGCGGAATAGCCGTCGGCCTTCACGGCGAGCGACATCGATTCCGCCGGCAGATCGCCGATCGCGAACAGCCCGTGCTCTTCGGCGACTCCGGCGAGTTGCGCGGCCTCGGCGCCACGCACGACGTGGAGCGGCGCGCCGCGCATCATGCGGAAGCCGAACATCTCGTTGGTCGGGTCGATCTCGAAGTCGGACAGCGGCTTCTTCGTCACGGAATCGAGGACGACGCCGAACACCACGCCGGAGGCCTTCATCGCAACGCGCATGTCGGCGGTTCCGGCGGCGACTCCCTCGACGTTGCGATCGACGTAGCCGGTTGCGCGGACGTTGACCGAGTATCCCTCGTCGCGCAGGCCCTCCATCGCGAACCGCCCATTGGCGTCGGTCTTGCGCACGACATCGCGGCCGAGCGACGCGCCCATGCCGCCCTCGCTGAGATCGATGACTTCGCGCGACACCGAGACCTCGGCGCCGGCGAGCGGGCGGCCGCCCGCGTCGAGCACGACTCCCGAGATCGTCAGGCCCTTGTCGAGGTTCAGCACGAGGTCCGGCGTGACCTTCAGCTTCTCGATCTGGACGTCGCGGATCGTCTGCGGCGCGAAGCCGTCGGCATCCGCGTTCACCGACACCTGACCCGCCGGCAAGCCGTCGATGCGCCACGCGCCGGATACGTCGGTCGTCGCCGTGCGCGTCCGCGCCGGATCGAGATCACCGAGGACGAACAGGCCGTCGCCGCCGCCGCTCTTGCGGTCCTTCACGTAGGCGGACACGGTGGCCTTGCCGACCGGATTGCCGCTCTTGTCGAGCACGCGGCCCATGACCGAGCCGCCGTTTTCGACGACGATCGTGCCGACGTCGTAGTCGCCGGATTTCGCGCCGATCGTCGCGAACGCATCGGCGTGCTGCTTGCCGCGCACGCGGATCCGATCGGCGAGCTCGGCGTCCCCCTTGAACGCGAGCGAGAACTTGCCGGACGAATCCGTGTTCGCCGACGTGCCTCGTCCGACGCCACCGATCCCGAAGCCGAGCACCTGGACTTCCGCGCCCGCCACGGCGTTGCCGCCTTCGTCGACGACGCGCCCGGTGATCGTGCGCGACGGCCGCGCGGCCGCGCTCGGATCGGCGGCAGCCGTCGGGGCCGCATCGGTCGCGACCGCTTCGCGGACGGTCGCGTCCTGATCGGGCTGGGCTTCGGCCGGCTCGTCGGCCGGCGCATCCACCGCGGGGTCGGCGGACTTCGCGTTCGCGGCGTTCGAGTCGCTCGCGGTCACGGTCTCGGCCGGCGCCTTGTCGTCCTGGAACAGCATCACGCCCGTCGTGATGGCGGCAGCGGCGGCTACGGTGATCAGCACCCAACGACCCGCGTTCATGCGAGAGACTCCGGTGGACAGGGACCCGAGGACAGGTCGATCGAACTCGATCGGAACGGTCCGGCGCGGCCAGGGACGAAACGAAGAGCCGGCTCGGACGCGTCGCGATCATGCACGCTGCGTGCCGACGTCGGGCGCATCGGGGAGCCCCGCGGAACGGTCGTTCGAGCGCGGGAACGCACCGTCCGTACCTCAAATGAGGCAGTCGGGTTGCAATGCGGACTCAGATCAAGTGCGAAAGCCGCTCCGGCGGGAAGCCGATCTCGGCCACGTGGACGTCGCCGCAGCGCAGCGGCCCCTCGCCCAGCCCGAACCCGACCTTCGGCGCGACGAACGTGACGGTCACCGTGGCCGTGATCGCGTGGCCGAGCACGGCGCCGGTGTCGGCATCGAGACCGGACGGCAGGTCGACCGCGACGACGGGGAGCCGGGCACGTTCGATCGCGTCGATGACCTGACCGGCGACGCCATCGATCGGGCGGGACAAGCCGGTGCCGAACAACGCGTCGACGACGAGCGCGGGCGGCGAGCGCTCGAGATCCGACGCGAACGCGTCGACGTCCGCCGGAGCCCGGATTCGCACGGTGCGACCGCCGAGGTGACTCCAGCGTTCGCCGTTCGTTTGGGCGACGGGCGGCAGCGCCGCTGGATCGCCGACCTGCACGACGTGCACGTCGACGTGGTCGAGCAGATGGCGCGCGGCGACGTACCCGTCCCCGCCGTTGTTGCCCGATCCGGCGACCACGACGATCCGGCCGATCCCGCGTCGAGCCGCCAACCGTCCCGCGACCTCGGCGATCGCGCGGCCGGCGTTCTCCATCAGCAAGTCCGCCGGCAGGCCGAACTCCTGCTGGGCACGCGCGTCGAGGGCTCGGGCTTGGTCGCGAGTGAGGGGTCGCATGGCCGCACGATATCGCGTAGACCAACCCGTCGCCTCGCATCGGAGCAACCCGCATGGACCTTGATCCCGCGCACCGCGCCAAGATCGACCACCTCGGCGTCGCCGTCCCGTCGCTCGCCGAGGGTTTGAAGCTCTATCGCGACTTGCTCGGCTTCGCGGTGAAGTTCGAAGAAGAGGTCGCGACCGAGAAAGTCCGTGTCGTCGGACTCGACAGCGGTGATTCGGTGATCGAGTTGCTCGAGCCGACGTCGGACGATTCGACGATCGCGAAGTACCTCGCGAAGCGTGGCCCGGGCATCCACCACATCGCGATCGAAGTCCAGGACCTCGCTGGCCTGTTACCGAAACTGGCGGCGCAGGGAGTGCAGTTGCTCGATTCCGTACCGCGGCCCGGGGCACGCGGGACGAAGGTCGCGTTCATCCACCCGAAGGGCGCGCTCGGCGTGCTCGTCGAACTCGTCGAGCACACGGCGGGTTCGCGGCATTGACGTCGAGCGGGACGGGGGCGCGAGAACTCGGGACAGCGTCGGATTCGCGACCGTCCACGTCCTGGTGGGCCGTGGTCGGCGCGATGGCGTTCCGATGGATCGGTTTCGCCGTGATGACGTTGCTCGCGGTGTGGAACGAGCGGCGGCCGGGGACGCGCATCGCCGATCCGATCCTCGACGTCACGCCGTTCGTGCCGTGGGTCGAACGCTGGAACTACCACGTCTGGCTGATCGCGTGGGTGCCGTGGCTGTTCGTCGTGCTGGCGAAGGACCGCGCTCGCTTCGTCCGCTTGATGGTCGGCTGCGGTCTGCTTTCCGTCCTGCGTGGGATCTGCATCGTCGCGACCGGGCTCGGTCCGGTGCGCGGCGACGACGTCAATGCCGCGCTGACGTGGACGCCGGAGCTGTACCGGCAGGTCGTGCTCGACATCCTGAATCCGTTCGCGGTGTTCATGGAGAGCAGTGCCAACGTCTGGTTGACGAAGGACCTGTTCTTCTCGGGCCACACCGCGACGACCGCGTTCCTGTTGCTGCACGTGTGGCGCTGGGTGTGGCTGCGCGGGGTGGTCGGGGTGCTGCACGTCGCCGTCGTGCTGTCGGTCGTGTTCGGACACATCCACTACGTCGTCGACGTGCTCGGTGGTTGGGTCGCGGCCGCAGCGATGTTCTGGGTGATGGAGCGTCGGTTGCGCGCGGAGCGGGAATAGAGCCGCCCCGCAGTTCGTGAGAGGAACCGCGGGGCGGTGGCGGGTCGACGAGCCCGTCCTAGGACGAGCTCGTCGTTGCCTTCGCGATCGTCACTGCTCGAAGTAGCTCGTCAGCGCGCCGACGTTCGGGACGCCTTCGATCGTGTTCAGCTTCGTGCCCGACGCGACCGGATCGAGGACTTCGATCCGATCGTCACCCGGGAACGACACGTACATGCGATCGGGGATCCACGTCTGCACCGGAACGCCGCCGAGGCTGCGCAGCGGCGCCTTGCTGTTCGGTCCGAACGCCGCGAGCGAGAACGTCGACGACAGCGCGCCGATGTTCGTCTGCGGCAGTTGCGGAGCCGAGCTGAAGAAGTCGCCGGTGTTGAAGTCCGACAACGTCACGTCGTACGGCGCCTGGTCCTGGCCACCGTTGTTGATGCGCTGCGCGAGCGGAACCAGCGGACCGCCCCAAGTGCCGACGACCGTGAACTCGCGCTGGATGATGCCCGGCGCGTTCAAGACCGACGACGGCAGCGGCACCGGAGGCAGCGGGCCGGTGTTCGGCAACTGCGCCGAGAACGCGACCCGGCTGATCATCGCGAGGCCGGTCTGCTCGTCGCGGTGCGTCGCGTAGACGCCGGTCGGCAGCCCCGTCGACGCTCCGGCGTACGTGCCGGGGTCGTAGGTCATGCCGCGCAACTGCGAGAACGGCGAGTTCTTCGACACCTTCCACCGGATCGCGTCCGCGCCGACACCGGTCGCACCCGACGGACCCGACTCGTAGAGCAGGATCTCGCCGGACTGCTGGCAGCCGATGTAGCCGAAGTAGATCCCGGACACCCAGCCCGTGTTGATGAGGCGCGGCGTCAGCACCACGTCCCACGGCCGCTTGACGCCGTCGAACAGCGTCTTGCGCACGGTCTGCGTCTTCGGGTCGAGGATCGACACCGAGTTGCCGAGGTAGTTGGCGACGAACACGTCCTCCCCGTCCGGCTGCGCCGAGACCGCGCGCGGGCCGTTGCCGACCTTCAGGCGGTTGATCTCGTCGTGGAAGAACGGCGACAACGGATCGGTCCCGATGATCGACACCGTGTCGTCACCGTAGTTCGACACGTACAACCGCTTCAGGTCCGGCGAGATGCCGAGTCCTTCCGGGTCGGGCGTCGAGATCTTCGAGATCAGCGAGAAGTTGTTGGAGTTGAGGACCTTCACTTCTCCCGAATCGCGATCGGTGACGTACAGGAAGTTGCCGATCTGCTGGCGAGCCGAATAGGTCACCGCCTGCCCGAACGACGCCAGAGCCGGACCGTTCTGAGTGAACGACGGGAGTCGATCGTTCAGCAACGGGTTCGAGCTCGGCAGCACCTGGATCGGCAGGTGGTCGAAGTTCGGCGGACACGCGATCGACGCCGAGTTCGTGAACACTTCCGCACTCTCGAGCACGAACGCCGGCTTCAGCAGATCCTGCTGGCTGAACGCGACGTCGAGCGGCGCGAGCCCGACCGGCAATCGCATCGGAGGCGGGTTCGGCACCGGCGGATCCGAGATCGAGTTGCGGTTCATGGCCTGCGCGACGCCGAGCCAGCGGATCAGCGTCGCGGAGGTATGGAAACCGTTGGCCGTGAACGGATTGTCGGTGTCGTAGAACAACGTGTCGAGGAAGTCGCCGACCTGGACGTCGCCGATCGAGCCGACGACCGGCGACTTCGCGAGACGCGCGTCGCCGTTCGAATTGCGCACGACCGTTTCGAAGCCGGACGGGAACACGCCGAACGGGTTGCCCGTGTTCGCCGTGGATCCGGTCGAGCCTTCGTTGACGCCGGGGACCGGCGTCGCACCGCCCAGATGTCCGGGCGGATTCTCGCCGAGGCCGAGGGCCGCCGTCGGCGCGACGGTGTTGCCGTTCGCGTCGACGAACCCGCCGTCCCCGAACACCGTCGGGTTGCAGCCCTTCAGATGCGAACCCGGCAGCGACACGCTCGTCGTGCAGGCGCACATCTGGAGGTTGTTCGTGAACAGCATCACCTTCGACGTCTCGGGATCGTTGGTCTCGAACCCTTCGCCGTTCAGGTTGATCGCGCCCATGCCCGTCCCGGACAGCCGCGTGAAGTAGATCGCCGCGGGAGCCACCGGAGCGTTCGTGAACGCCTTGCCGCTGTTCGTGTGGAACGAGCGCGTGCTGTTCGCGATCGCGTCGTACGACTCGTTGTGCAGCGACGTGACGGCGACGGTCGCGTTCGTGATCGACGGATGCGGATTCAACGACGACGGCAACGGACCGAGGGTCAGGTCCAAATTGCCGGCGAGGTCGAGGATCGAGTCGACGACGTACTCCGCCATGTTGTTCGGGTTGATCGGGCGGACGTCGAACGGCACGGCGAAGAACTGCTTGCCGTTCGGCGTCGCTCGCATCACGAACGTCGGGATGTACGGAACCGACAGGTTGAAGGGGTTCGGGACCGGCGCCGAGTTGCCGTTGTAAGCCAACGGGATCAGCGGGTTGCCGGAGTTGAACCCTTCGACGCTCGCTGCCGAGAAGCCGACGGACCACGGAACGACGGGCTCGCTGAACTCGACCACGTAGCGCGAGTACGACTCGGCGACGGGGTTGCCGTTCACGGTCGCCGCCGGCGTGACCGGCGACTTCGCGGTGATGTCGACCAGCGTCAGCGGATTGCCGCCGGCGCGCGGCTGACCCGTGCCGTCGTCGATCTTGATCACCCAATACCCGTTGATCGTGATCTTGTTGACCTCGTGGATGCGGATCCGGATCTCGGTGATCGAGCTCGGGATCGTCTGCGGATCACCTGCCGTGCCGCCGAACGCGGCGACCGACGCGACGTCGGTGTCGGTCGGCAGCGTCGCGACGTAGACGAACGACTTCTTGCTGGTCAGCAGGTTCTTGCCCTTGGAGTCGAGCCACGTCGGGAAGCCCGGCGAGTTCGACACCTTGGCGCCGGTCACGGCCTTGCCCGCGATCACCGGGATGCCCGGGATGTGATTCCCGTTCTGATCCGTGATCTCGATGTTCGGCGTGAGGTACGAAGTCGCCGCCGTGTCGGGACTCAGCTTCATCAGGCTCTTCGCGACCTTCTTCTTGTTCAGAGCGAAGGGGAAGTCGATCCGGATGAACTGATTCGCGTTGTTGGCGACGCCGGGGAGCAGAGGTGGCGTCGCGACCAATCGGAACGTCCCGGTCGCCGCGTCGAATCGATAGGCCGAGTTGGCCTGCTTCGGGTCGAGCGAAACCTGAGCGCCCTGATTCGGGCCGATCGACGCCG
>JAEUIB010000410.1 GCA_016795255.1 Planctomycetota bacterium | reverse complement strand
GGGTTGGTCCCCCGCGGGGCCCGGGGGTGTTTGGCGGGCCCTTTTGTGGGGGCGCGCCCCCGCCGCGGCCCAACGAGGGGGTGCGGGGCCCGCGGAGGCGAAGCCTCCGCACTTCATCAGGCGCGGCCCCCCGCCTCTCGTGAGGTGCAAGGCGGTACGGCCTTCGGCCTCTTGTGGAGTGGGGCCCGGGGGCCTTCGGCCCCCGGCTCGCCCCGACGCCCGAGCGGGCGTCGGGCCGGAGCGGCCCGAGCGATCAGCGTTCGCTGGCCTTCTTCAAAGGCGGGCGCGGGCGCGCCTCCCAGGCGCGGACGTCTTCGAGCCCGACGTCGATCGCTTTGCGGAGTTGCGCGTCGCGGCCGGCGGCGACTTCACCCGGCTTGTTCCACAGCACGAAGTCGGGCACGGCGCCGTTCAGCTCCTGGTCCTGGCCGTCGGTGATCCGATACCAACCGCGGAACGGCTGGCGCAGCATGCCGAGGTCCATGACCATCGCGGCGCCGGTGCTGATCACGCCGCCCGCGGTCGGCACGCCGACGACGCGTCCGCGATGCAGCACTTGGACCGCGTGCGTGAAGATCTCGGCGTTGCTGAAGCTGTTCTGGTCGCACAGCACGACGATCGGCTTGCTCCACGTCGCGTAGACGCGCCGATCCTGCGGGTAGCCCGGTCCGCCGCCGCGTCCGACGGCGATCGCGTGCTCGGGCTGCGTCAGCGCCGTCAGCAAGTGGTCCGCGGTCGAGCCGCCGCCGTTCCCGCGGACGTCGATCAACAGACCCTGGCGGCCGACGCCGACGCGATACAGCGCCTGTTCGAACTTCCAGAAGCTCGAGAAGTCCATGCCCTCGATGTGGAAGTAGCCGAGCTTGCCGCCCGACAGTTCGTGGACGACCTTCTCGTTGTCGTCGATCCACTGCTCGTAGAGCTGCCGACGCACCGTCGCGAACGTCGTCGGACGCACGACGACGTCGCGCTCTTCGCTCTTGTCGTTGCGCACGCGCAGCTTGATGTCGCGGTCGAGCGGCCCGTTCAGCACGAGCGTCAGGTCCAGCGACGGATCGACCGTGACGCCGTCGATCGCGAGCACGACTTCACCCGCGTTCACCAGCGAGCTCACGTCGGCGGTCGGCCCGCGGCGCACGACGTCCTTCACCTTCAGCCCGGGGCCCTTCCATGTCGGATCGAACCGCAGCCCGAGATGCGCGGTGATGTCGCGCCACGCTTCGGTCGGAGCGCGTCCTCCCTCCATCGACGTGAAGCCGAGGTGCGAACCGTTCAGCTCGCCGAGCATCAGCGAGATCACCTCGCCGAACATCGAGCCGTCCTTCGCGGCGGAGGCGGTCTCGACGTACTTGCGCCGCACCGCGTCCCAATTGCGATTGCCGAGGCGATCGTCGTAGTAGTTGTCGCGCATCAGGCGCCACGCGACGTCGAACCCGGCGCGATAGCGCTCGGCCGTTTCGATCTCGTGCTGCGTCCGGAACGCGTATTCGGTCGCGGCGCCGGCCTTGTCGAGCGTCGCCGGCGCGCCGCCCTTGCGCCCGAACACCGACTTCGCCTTCTTCGAGAACCGCGCGTTCGCGAAGCCGGCGGACGTCCAGTACTTCGGCTTCGTCTCGTCGGGGAACGAGATCGTGTAGAGACCGCGCTTGCCGTCGATCGTCGCCTCGAACGCGAGTTTGGCTTCGTCGGCGAAGAACAGATTGCCGTCGAACGAATCCGGAATGCCGACGCGCACGATGCGGTCTTGCAGCCCGTCGAAGTCGATGACGACCTCCGGCACCTTGTCCTTGTCCTTCTCCTTGTCGTCCTTGCGCGCGTCCGCGTCGCCGTCCTTCTTCTTCTCGGCGTCGTCCTTCTTCGGTTCGGCCTTGGGGTCGGCCTTGGGATCCGCCTTCGGGTCGGCCTTGGGATCGGCCTTCCCGTCGCCGCCTTCCTTGCCGTCCGGTTTCGCGTCCTTCTTCTTGTCGTCCTTCTTCTCGTCGCGGCCCTTCTTCATCTTCTCGAGCGCCTTGTCGAGCTTGCGATCACGGTCGTCCGCGTCGTAGTCCTTGCGCGCGAGATAGACGTAGTGGACGTCGACCTCGTCGAGGTCGCGCCGACCGTTGAACGCGATCACCTTGCCGTCCGGCGACCAGCACGGGTCGCCGTCGTTGTCGGGATGCGCGGAGATGTTGAACGGCGCGCGCGACGCGTCGACCGGCACGATCCAGACGTCGGCGTTGAAGTCGTCGTCGTTCGACGCGTAGACGATCCACTTCGAATCGGGCGACCAGTCGAACCCGTCGATCGACGCCGACGGCACGAGCTTGCGGACGTCGCGCCCTTGATCGTCCATCAGGTACAGGTCGCCGCGGCCACGGACGAACGCGACCTTCGTCCCGTCCGGCGAGAGATGAAGTCCGCGCTCCAGCACGGCGTCCTCGGTCAGGCGCTTCGTGACGAAGCGATCGTTCTGCCACCAGTACGCGTCGGCGTTCTCGCGCTCGGCGCGCCAGACGTCGCATTGGCCGCCCTGCTCGCTGACGAACAACAGCGCCTGCCCGTCCTTCGTGAACGTGACGTCGCTCTCGAGTTCCGGCGTCGCCGTGACGCGCTTCGGTTCCTTCAACTCGGTGTCCATCACGTACACGTCGCCGGCCGCGACCAGCGCGATCTCGAGACCGTCGTCGGTGAACGCGACGTCGGTCGCCGCGTCGAGCGTGCGTCGCAGCCACTTCGATCCGACGCGTTCGCCGGTGTTGACGAGCGCGAGCTTCTCGGGCGCCTTGCCGCTGCCCGGCTCGAAGCGCCAGAAGTCGAACAAGTGGCGGAACACGATCGTCGAGCCGTCGCGCGAGATGCACGGCATCATCACCGCGTCGTCGTCGAACTTCGTCAGTTGTTTGCGCGCGTTGCCGTCGCGGTCGCATTCCCACAGGTCGAACGTGCCGTCCTGCTGGCCGACGTAGTAGAAGCCCGATCCGTCCGGCTTCCACAGCGGCGTGCGGAAGCCGAGCTCGTCGTGCAGCACCTCGGTGAACGCCGCGGCGGCGACGTCGTAGCGCCAGACCTGGCTCGCCTGCGAGCCGCGGTAGCCCTTGCGGAACCAACTCGTGTCCTCGCGCGTGAACAGCAGATGCGCGCCGTCGTGCGACAAGTCACCGTCGGTGCCGTAGTCGTCGAACAGCAAGGTCTCGGCGCCGCGCTGCAGCGACGGCGTCTTCAGGAAGCGCCCCGCGGGCCGGTGCGCGTGATCGCGGCTGCCGCGGACCAGGAACGCGGACCCGTCGGGGTACCACGCGTCGAGCGTCGAGCCTTCGGAGTGGAACGTCCGCTGCTCGGCCGCTCCGCCTTGCGCGGGCATCACGAACACCTGCGTCGAGCCGGCGCGTGCGCTGTTGAACGCGATCCACTTGCCGTCGGGCGAGAACGCGGGCCGCGAGTCGTCCGCAGGATCGCGCGTGAGTTGGGTCGCCGCGCCGCCGGTCGACGGCGCCGACCACAGATCGCCGGCCCACGTGAACACCAGCACCTTGCCGTCCGGCGACAGCGCGGGATCGCGGGCGAGCACGATGGGTTCGGAGGTTTGCGCGACGGCCGCCGAGGCGGCGACGAACGAGGCGAGCAGCGTGAGCCGACGGAGCATGCGGATCCTCGGAGGAAGACGTGGGAACGGCGAGTCGTGGAGATGAGGGCGGGGGAGTGTAAACGGCCGGCGCCTCGCGGCGTTGGATCCGTTGTGCGCTCGTCGTCAGCCACAACGTGGAAGGACGGCGGCGGCCTTCGCGAACAGGCGCGCGACCGACGCGTCGCTGGTCAGCGACGCGAACTCGCCGGCGTCGAACCAGCGCAGGTCGTTCGACTCGTCGCTGATCGCGAGCCGCTGATCGGGACGCGCGATCAACAGGAACCGGACGTCGTGGTGTTCGTGCTCGGGTTCGGTGCCGCGCGCCGGGATGACATGCACGTCGACGTCCAGCGGCAACGGCGCGACGTCGTCGAGCCGTCCGTCGCCGCCGACGAACGCGAACTCGGACATGCCCGACTCCTCACGCGCCTCGCGCAGCGCGGCGTGGTGGACGTGGCTCTCCCCGTCGACGTGGCCGCCGAGCTGCAGCCAGCGATTCAGCTTGCGGTGGTGCGTCAGCAGGAAGCGCGCGCGATCCGCATCGACGATCCACGCCGAGGCGGTCACGTGGCCCGGCACACACGTCCGCAACAGACAATCCTCGTGCGAGCGGACCAGCGTCTCGATGCGGCGCACGACTGCGGCTTCGGCGGGGACCGCATCGGCGTAGCGACGAAGCAGCGTGAGCAGCGGTGCGCGGTGCATCGAGGATCACTCCGACGGCGGATCGAGCGACAGCAACGCGAACAGCGTCGCGCCGTAGCGTTCGAACAACGCGCCCGACGACAGCAGTTCGTCCCCGGCGCGCAGTTCGAGCGTGATCACCGGCACGCCGAGTTGCGCGCCGGCCCACGAACCGAGCGAGCCGGGCCGGCCGCCGAGACGCTTCGCCGGCAGCGCGCCGAGGCCCGCGGCGCGCTCGACGATGGCTTCGGCCGGACCGTCCCAGTCGATGCACGACAGAGGTTGATGGATCGACACGATCAGCCGCGGGCGATGGGTGACGATGAAGCGCTCGAGCGCGCGGGACTCCGGCTCCGACAGGGGGCCGTCGCCGTTCCGGACGGACGTCTCGAAGTTGCCGGCCGGGAAGTTCCGGTTCAGATCGATGCCGCGTGCGTTCGTCCGCACGCGCCGCGCGTAGCCGTCGGGATTCGCGATCGGCACGAGCGTGATCGGCTCGCGGGCGAACGACTCGGGGCGTCGCGCGATCGCTCGCTCGAGTTCGCGCAACAGCGGCGTCCCCGCCGGCTCGGAGCCGTGGATCGACGCCAGCACCAGCACGCCGCCGGGGACGTCGGGGCCGTGTCGCAACGCATCGATCGGCCGGCCTTCGACGCTCGTCCCGAGCACGACGCGCACCGGTGGCGGGGGTGGGCTCTCGACGGGTTCCGAACGGCATGCGGCGAGCGCGAGCACGAGCACCGCGGCAGACCGCCGGACGAGCGACGACGCGAAGCGGCCGGTCGTCATGGCCGGATCCGCACGCGCGAACCCTCGACGACGAGGCGTCCCGCGGCGAACAGGTTGATCGCTTCGGGCAACGCTTCGAGCTCGGCGTCGAACACGCGCGCGGCCAGTGCGTCGGCGTCGTCGTCGTCGAGCACCGGCACGACGCGCTGGACGATGATCGGGCCGCGGTCGTACTGGTCGTCGACGAAGTGAACGGTGCAGCCCGACACCTTCGCACCAGCGGCGAGCACGGCCTCGTGGACGTGATGCCCGAAGAAGCCCTTGCCGCCGAACGACGGCAGCAGCGCCGGATGGATGTTGACGACGCGACCCGCGAATGCCGGCCGCAGCGGGAACCGCGCGAGATACCCGGCGAGCACGACGAGGTCGATGCGCTCGCGGAGCAGCAGCGCGTACAGCGCGTCCTCGAACGACGCGTCGTCGGCGTGATCGCGGCGACGCAGCACGATGCAGGGGATCCCGAGCCGCGCGCAGCGCGCGATCGCGCCGGCGTTCGCCGACGACGAGACGACGAGCGCGACGTGTGCGTTCAGTCGACCGTCGCGTGCGCGGACGACGAGGTTCTCGAGCGACCGACCTCCGCCGGACACGAGCACGGCCAATCGAGGCAGCGGCGCGCTCACGCGGACCTCAGTGCGGCCACGGCTGCCCGCGCGCTCGCGACGTCGATCCCGGTGACGTGGACTTTCTTCAGCTTCGACGTCGCGCCGGACGCGATCGCCACGCGCGAGCGCGGCACGTCGAGGAACGCAGCGACGATGCGGACGATCCGATCGTTGGCTTCACCGTCGACCGGCGGCGCGGTGGTCTGGACGACCAACGCGTCGTCGGCCTCCGAGTGCACGCGATCGTGCGCGGAGCGCGGCTTGGCCCGGACGAAGAACTCGACGCCTCCCGCGGCCGCCGCGATGCGCATGGCGGTCACGGCCCGACGAGCGGGAGTTCGCAACGACCAGCGTCGAACAGCGGATACGCGGCGAGGAAGCAGCGCGTGTCGCGGTGGCGGGCGGCGAACTCGGACAGCGCCGTCGCGGCGTGGTCGAAGCTGCCGCCGCGGCCGAGGAACGGCGCCAACGCGTCGGCCATCGCGGCGTACGCCGCGGCCTCGCGCGTCAGCAGCTCGATCGCGGGTTGCGTCTGCGCTGCCGAGGTCGGGTCGGCGGCGGCTTCGTCGAGCAGCGTCTTCAACATGCCGTGCTGCAGGTCGAATGCCGGGACGACGATGTCGGCGAGCGCGGTCTTCTGCGCGTCGGACCAGCCTTGCGACGCGTCGTACGACTGCAGTTGCTGTTGCAGACGCGTGACTCCGGCGCGGAACCATGCGGCTGCGAGCAGCGTCGTCCCGCGCGCGATCGCGAGCCGATCCGCCGGTCGGCCGGCGACGCGATCGGCGAGCAGGTCGGCGAACGCGTTCGGAGTCGCGAACGCGCGGAAGCGGACGACCGCGCTGGCGGAGCCGGCCGACTTCGTGACCACGAGCGTCACGCCGTCGCCGTCGTCGCTGATGCCCTTGATCTCGGCGGCCTGCTCGCGCTCGGGATGCGTGATGTCCTTGCGGGCGAGATCGCCGCTCTGCAGCGCGGTACGGAACGCGCCGAACACGTCGGCGAGCGGAGCGACGTCGCGTTGGATCGCGCCGACGTAGTCGCGGTACGCAGCGGTCTGCATGCGCGCCACCAGCGTCGTGACCGCTTCATCGGCTTCGGCGAAGCGCAGCGCGGCCAGGTTCGCGAACCACGAGTCCCAATCGAATTCCTTCTGCAGCCGCACGATGTCCTGCGCCAGCAGCGCGGCCATCTGTTGCTGCTCGGCCGCGTCGATCGTCGCCGGCAGCGCCGCGAGCGTCGTGTCGAGCTCGGTCAGCGCGGTCGCGAGCGGCGACGGCGGGAGGGCGGTCAACGCGGTCGCATCGGGCACCGCGGCGCGCGCGGCGGCGACGGCCGCTCGGGCATCCTGGAACTTCGCGGCGGCGATCGCGGTCGCGACCTCGTCGCGGACGCGCTGCGTCGTCGCCGTGAATGCCGCGAGCGCGGCGTCCGCCAAGCGTTGTTTCGCCGCGACGTATTCCGGCGCCGCGTCGACGTCCGGATCCGCGGCAGCAGTCGACGTCAAGGCTGCGGCTGCGGCCGTGAAGCGCCGTTCGGTGAGCGCCGGTTGGACGGCGCTCTCGAGCGCCGCGATCGCGGCCTCGACCTTGGACTTCATCGCGGCGGCTGCTGCGGTCTCGGCGGCGATCTCGGCCTGGAACTGTTCGACGAGCTTCTGCGCCTTGCCCGCCGCTTCCGTGCCGGAGTACGCGGCGACGATGTCGTTCAGCGCGCTCACCTTCGCGTCGCGGGCCAGCGTGCCGGCGCGCTCGGTGTACTCGGTGTACGCGGACATCGCCTTGAACTCGAACTCGCGCTTCTCGGCTTCGGTCTGGAGCTGGTCGACCTTGTTCCGGTCGGTGTTGTCCTTGACGACGACGATCTGTTCGGGTTCGCGGTTCAGCAGGATGCCGGCGACGGTGCCGCCGACCACGACGAGCAGCGCCAGCACGATCACCAGCGCGCGACTGCTCTTCTTCGCCGCGACGGCGTGGATCGCGTCGACGAGTTCACCCGCGGTCTGGAAGCGTTGCCCGGGTTCCTTCTGCACGAGGCGCGTGAACAGCGACGCGACCTTCTCCGGCACGTTCGGCGCGGCGGCGCGCACGTCGGGCGGCGGCTCGCGCAGTTGCTTCTTCACGATCTCCTCGGCGCTTTCGCCGTGGAACATCGTCTTGCCGGTCAGGATGCGGAAGAACGTCGCGCCGAGCGAATACAGGTCGGAGCGCGTGTCGAGCGTCTGCCCGCGCGCCTGCTCGGGCGAGATGAAGTGCGGCGTGCCGACGATGCCGAGCGCGTCGCCGCCGTCGTGCTGCGCGAGCGCGAGGCCGAGGTCGGCGATCTTGACCGTGCCGATCTCGGTCAGCATCAGGTTGTCGGGCTTGATGTCGCGGTGGACGATCTTCTTCAGTTCGGCGTACTGCAGGCCGCGCGCCGCGTCGTTCAGCAGCTTCAACGCGTCGGCCCAGGGCATCGGGCCGTCCTTGTTGAGCTTGTCCTCGACCGTTCCGCCGGGCACGAACTCCATCGCGTAGAACAGCAGGCCGCTGTCCTGCGCGACGTCGTAGACCTGCACGATGTTCGGATGGTTCAACTGGCCCGCCGCGCGCGCTTCTTTCAGGAAGCGCTCGACGAACGCCGGATCGCGCGACAGTTCGGGCGACAGGATCTTCAGCGCGACTTCGCGGTTCAGCGACAACTGCAGCGCGCGATAGACCGTGCCCATGCCGCCGCGGCCGAGCCGCTGGAGCAGCTTGTAGCCGCCGAGCGTCCTGCCGACGCCGCCGCCCGCTTCCTTCGTCGAGAAGAACGTCAGCGCGGTCGTGCCGATCGTGATCTTGTCGCCGCTCTTCAGCTCGACGGCGTTGGCGCCGATCGCGGCGCCGTTGACGATCGTGCCGTTCTTCGAACCGGCGTCCTTCAGGAAGAAGCGACCTTCCTTGCCGCGGATCTTGCAGTGCGCGCGCGACGCGAGTTCGTCGTCGATGCGGACTTCGGCTCGCTCGTCGCGGCCGAGCGTGTAGACCACGTCCTCGTCGAGATTGACGGAGTGGCCCTTCTGCGATCCGGTTTCAACGATGAGGACCGGCACTCGAATCTCCAAGTCCCAGGAACAGAGCGCGACCGACGCGCACGATCGTGGCGCCTTCCTCGACGGCGATCTCGAAGTCGTTCGTCATGCCCATCGACAACTGCGTGAAGCCGGCGGGCATGTCGCCGCTGCGCGCGAGCTCGTCGCGCAACTCTCGTAGCGCGCGGAACCACGGGCGTGACGCTTCCGGTTCACGATCGAGCGGAGCCATCGTCATCAGGCCGACCACGTCGACGTGACCCGCGGCGGCGGCGGCGACGGCGAGCGGACGCAGCGCTTCGGGAGTGCAGCCGCTCTTGCTCGCTTCGCCGCTGACGTTGACTTGGAGGAGGATCCGCGGTCGCACGCCGACTTCGTGCGCGATGCGGTCGATGCGCGTCAGCAGGTCGACGTCGTCGACCGAGTGGACCCACGAGAACAGGCCCAACGCGCGCCGGACCTTGTTCGCTTGCAGGTGGCCGATCAGGTGCCACGTCGGGCCCTTTTGGACCGCGGCCGCGCGCTCTTCGGCGTCGGCGACGCGGTTCTCGCCGAACTGGGCGTCTTGCAGCAGCGGGACGAGCTCGCGCACGATCTCGGGGCCGACCGATTTGGTGACGGCGACGAGGCGGACCGCGTCGGCCGTACGACCGCGTTTCGCCGCGGCGGCGGCGATGCGACCGCGGACGGCGTCGAGGTTTCGCTGCAAGACGGAGGCGACGCCGGAGAGTGCGTTCATGGTCCTCGTTCCGAAGCGGCTTG
>JAEUIB010000373.1 GCA_016795255.1 Planctomycetota bacterium | reverse complement strand
GTCCCGTTGCATGCGCGGGGATCCCCCGGTTCACGGCCGCAGGACCAGCAAGGCGCTGATCTGCACCAAGCCGCCGTCACCCGCCGTGCTGGTGAAGCCGATCGGCGCGCCCGGTCCGCCGTGGCCGTCGTTCTCGTGCAGCGCGATCACCGCGCCGACCGCCGGCAGCGGCAGCGTGCGTCGACCCCCGACCCGCACCCAGCCGACCGGCGGCATCATGATGTGTTCGAGGTTGACCGGCACGACTTCGCCGCCCGGGTACGCCTCGCGCACGATCGTGCTCAGCGTCGTGGTCATCTCCGCGATCGTCGGCATGCGATCGAAGCGGATGTCGTCGCGCTCGAGCTTCCAGCGATGGACGGCGAGCTCGTCCTCGATCGACTCGAGCGTCAAGCTCAAGCTCGCGCCGAGGTGATCGCTCTCGTGCCCGACGCCGATCGTGCGGCTCGCGAGCCGCGCCTCCGCGCCGTAACCGGCGAAGTTGTGAGCGAGCCGCGTCCGCAACACGATGCCGTCGGCGCTGACGCGGTCTTCCACCGACGAACGACGATGCGAGAGTGCGTGAACCATGACGATCGCTCCTTCTCGATGGCGAACCATCGGACGTCGACCGGACACGGATCTCGACGTCACCGAGTCGTCGTCGGATCTCGCTTCGGCGGCGCCGCGACACCTCGTGCCGCGCAGGCACGCACGTCGTCGACGCTCGTCGTCCCGGATCCGATCGCGCCCGAGCAACACCTGGTGAGGCCGAGAACGCGAATCAATCGGATTGATTCCCGTTCTCTCACCGATCGATGCTGCGTGCGCAGCGGAACCCCACCAGAGGGGGTCGGTTCAGCGGTCCGAACATCGACTCGAACGAGTGGATCACGCCGACCACGGCAGCACCGGACGTCGAGGATCCACCGAGCAGCATCCGGTCGAAATCACGCAGCTCGGTGAACGCACCGTTGAACCCGACGAGCGGCCCGGACACGACCTCAGCAGCGTTTCCGAGCAGATCGGCGACTCCTTCGGGCGTGTTCCCGGAGGGGATCGATCCGACCGGTCGCAGGAACGACTTCAGGATTTCGCGACGCCTGCGTCCGGCGTCGTCGAACGTCGGCGCGCGCGCCCAATCCATCGCCGGGAACGCGGGCATGTCGCAGACCGCGCGCGACGCATCGGGCTCGTCGCCCCACGCCAAGGTGCGGACACCGCCGCCGGTCAGCACGAACTCCCACTCGGCATGCGTCGGCAAGCGCATGCCGGCCCACGCGAGATACGCGTCGATCTCCTCCATCGACAATCCAGTGATCGGCAGTTCGTCGCAGCCCGACTCCGTCGTGTCGGCGAGGTGCATCGGCGGCGGTGCGTTCGTCGCGCGGAGGTAGGCCTTGTACTGCGCGATCGTCGTCTCGCGCTTCGCGATCCAGAACGGCGCGACCTCGACCGCGACGCCGACCAGCGAACAGCCGACAGCCCCGTGCTTCTCGTCGAGGTGCAGCGTGCCGCCGGCGAACTCGACGAGTTCGGGCAACGCACCGGGATTCGGCAGGTCGGCGGTCGCGTGCAGCGTCACGTGCATCGCGTCGATTCCCGGCGCGCGATCGAACTCGCGCGTCGCGCCCGACGCGAAGCGGACGACGAACCGCGCGTGCCCCGCTTCGACCGCGTACCGGCGATCCGCGGGACCGAGCACGGAGCGCAGCACCGGAGTCCGCGTCGCGAGATCGAGCGTGATCCGCTCGAGCGTCGCCGACGATGCGACCCCGTTGGTTCCGCGTGCGACCACGTCGACGACGGGCAGGCTCCACGCCGCATCCGAACCGGCTTCGTAACGCGCCACGTCCGGATCGAGCCGATGGAGATCCTGGAACAAGCGGACCGCCGTCGCCCCCGATGCCACGCGCGTCGACGCGGGTGCTTCCGGATCGCGCGCGGACGCTTCGTGCACGTCGACTTCGGCGGCGAGGCGCGCGATGAACGCCGCGCGTTCCGTCGCGAACCGATCGAGCGACGCGCGCCCGGAGTCGTCGCCGATGCCGAGACGCTCGAGTTCGGCGACGTCGTCGTGCGCGCGCACCACGTCGTCGAGGTCGCCGCGCGAGAACGGAGCGCGCGCGACGACGCGTTCGACGTCGGCGCGCAGTTCGCTCGCGCGCGTGCGGCGCTCGACGTGTCGCCACGTCAGCACCGCGGCGAGCGTCGCGACCACGATCACCGCGGCGGCGATCAGCGGCACGCGCCGGCGGCGGCC
>JAEUIB010000322.1 GCA_016795255.1 Planctomycetota bacterium | reverse complement strand
ATCGTCGGATTCAGGTCCTGCGCGATCGTGATCGAGCGCGAAAACGTCCCGGCGCCGTCGAACACGATCAGCGAGTACGGCTGCGCTTCGCGCACGGTGAACAACTCACCGTTCAGGAACACGAGGTCCTCGAACTCGTCGTTCTGCGGCGTCGTCGCGAACTCGCCGCCGAGTGCCGTGCCGGTCGCGAGGTCGAAGAAGCGCACGAACTCGTTCTCCGAGTCGGCGACGAGCAGCGAGCCGTTTTGGCCGACGGTCACGCCGGACGGGTCGAGGTCGTACGTGAAGCCGGGCAGGTTGACGTCGTTCGTGACGACGGTGCGGACGTACGCGAGGCCGCTGACGTTCCCGGCTGCGTCGGTCACGACGCGAGCTTCGATGACGAAGTTCGCGTAGCTGCCGTACTGGTTCATCTCGTTCGACGACAGCAGGAAGTGACCGTTGCCGAGCCAGTGGAAGCCTTCGCACTCGATCATGCCGATCGTCTGCGTGGGATTCAGGGGATCGGGCAGCGTCAGCTCCTGTCGGTAGTCGAACCGCTGCACGCGGTACGTGGTGCCGAACAGTTCGATCGCCGCGGGATCCGCGGCCATGGCGAGGGACGAGGACAGCGCGAGTGCGGACGCGAACGCGAGCTTCATCGGGATTCCTCCGGTCGTCGTCGCGAGCGGGGTGCCGCGACGGCGAGGAGGTCAGAGTTCGCGCGCGCAGACGGCGTGTAGCGCGCGTGAATGCTCCGTGAATCGATCAGCGCACCGTGATGCGCGGTGCCGACGCGTCGTCGTTCGCGCGCACGTCGACGTCGACGATCGCGCCGTCGGCGAGCGGCGAGACGTGACGCAAGACGCGCAACGTCAGCGGACCCTCGGGCCACCGGAACTCGAGGATGCCGTCGGAGCGCGGCGTCGCGCCGGAGTCGTTCGGCAGCAGGCGGAACGTCGCGTCGTCCTTCCACTCGAAGAAGACCGGCTCCGTCCACGCCGCGCCGGCCGCGTCGACGAAGCGCATGCGGAACGGGACGAGTCGCGGATGGCGCAGCTCGACGTCGGTCGCGCCGGGCTTCGCGGTCGCGACGCAGATCGGGAACGTGTTCGAGAACGCGAAGCGCAGCGGTTCGGTCGCGTGCTTCGACGTCGTGGCCTCGAAGGATCCATCGTCGAGCGTGCGGACGTCGATCCGCTGTTCGCCCTGCATCGCGAAGACATGACCGTTGAAGCGGTTCGCGCGCCGGCCGTCGGAGAGCAACACGATGCCGCGCGTGGTCACGAGTTCGTCGTCGGACCCGGCGAAGTCGAAGATCACCGAATGCACGGTGTCGGGTTCGAGCGTCAGCGTGCGTGGCTCGCTCGTCCCGTTCCGAGCCGAGGTCGCCGTGAACGTCCACGTGCCCGCGGGAACACCGTCGACTTCGAGATATCCGGCATCGCCGACCGTCCAGGTCCGTGTGTCACCGTCGTGTTCGCCGACGACCGTCGATCCCGGCAGAGTCATCGATGCGTCGCGCACGCGCAAGTGCACCGACGCGGTGGTCATGTCGACGACGACCGTGCCGAGGTCGTAGATCGCGCCGGGCATGGGCGCTTCGAACGTGTGCAGGAGATGCCGCGCTCGCGTCTCGCCCGAGCGTTTGACGTAGAGCGAGTGGTTCTTGCGTCCCGCGACCGGATCGACGCACTCGAACGTGCCGTCGTCGGCGAGCGTGA
>JAEUIB010000311.1 GCA_016795255.1 Planctomycetota bacterium | reverse complement strand
TCACGCTGACGCCTCGAAGAGCGATCGAGAGGCCGAAAGCGGGGTTTCCGCCGCCCGCGCACTGGCATCGCACGTGCTTTCGATCCGCCGCTTCGTGGTTCGACGGTGGCAGGAGGGCTCGCGATGAGGCTCGATCGATTCACGGTGAAGTCCCAGGAAGCGCTGCAGTCCGCGCAGTCGTTGGCGGAGCGCCGCGCGAATCCCGAACTCGACGTGCTGCACCTACTGTCGGTCCTGCTCGAGCAGGAGGACGGCGTCGTCGCGCCGTTGTTGAAGCGCCTCGGTGTCGAGCCGAGCCGCCTCCAGCAGGACGTCCAGCAGCGGCTCGAGCGACTCCCGAAGGTCTCGGGCGCCGGACTGCAGCTCTCGATGTCGCGCGGACTCCAGCGCGTCCTCGAGAAGTCGTGGGACGAAGCGGTCGCGCTGAAGGACGAGTACGTCTCGACCGAGCATCTGCTGCTGGCGCTCGAAGCCGTGTCCGACACCGCGGCCGCCGACGTGTTGAAGCGCGCGGGCGTGAAGCGCGACGCGCTGCTGAAGGGGCTCGTCGAGGTCCGCGGGACGCAACGCGTCGAGGACCAGAACCCCGAGGGCAAGTACCAGGCTCTCGAGAAGTACACGCGCGACCTGACCGAGGCCGCGCGGCGCGGAAAGCTCGATCCGGTCATCGGCCGCGACGAAGAGATCCGCCGCGTGATGCAGGTGTTGTCGCGACGCACGAAGAACAACCCCGTGCTGATCGGCGAGCCCGGCGTCGGCAAGACCGCGATCGCCGAAGGACTCGCGCGCCGCATCGTCGAGGGCGACGTGCCGGAAGGATTGAAGGACAAGCGCGTGCTGTCGCTCGACCTCGGCGCGCTCGTCGCGGGCACGAAGTTCCGCGGCGAGTTCGAAGAGCGGATGAAGGCCGTGCTGAAGGAGGTCCAGGCCGCGGAGGGCAAGCTCGTGCTGTTCATCGACGAGCTGCACACGCTCGTCGGTGCGGGATCCGCCGAAGGATCGGCCGACGCCGCGAACCTGCTGAAGCCGGCGCTCGCGCGCGGTGAGCTGCGCTGCATCGGGGCCACGACGCTCGACGAATACCGCAAGCACGTCGAGAAGGACGCCGCGCTCGAGCGACGCTTCCAGCCGGTGTTCGTCGGCGAGCCGTCCGTCGAGGACACGATCGCGATCCTGCGCGGGTTGAAAGAGCGCTACGAGCTGCATCACGGCGTTCGGATCAAGGACGACGCGTTGGTCGCGGCGGCGCAGCTTTCGCATCGCTACATCAGCGATCGGTTCCTGCCGGACAAGGCGATCGACCTCGTCGACGAGGCCGCGTCGAAGCTGCGCATCGAGATGGACTCGATGCCGGCGCATCTCGACGAGGTCGAGCGTCGGTCGCGGCAGCTCGAAGTCGAGCGCCAGGCGTTGAAGAAAGAGTCCGACAAGGGCGCGCTGGAGCGCCTCGCTCGGATCGAGAAGGATCTGGCCGATCTGCGCGAACGCGGCTCCGGCATGAAGGCGCGTTGGCAGTCCGAGAAGGACGCGATCGGCGAGATCCGCGCCGTGAAGGCGAAGATCGAGGCGCAGAAGATCGAGGCGCAGCGGCTCGAGCGCAGCGGCCAGCTCGAGAAGGTCGCGGAGATCCGTTACGGCACGCTGCCGGCGCTCGACCAGCAACTCGTCGCCGCACAGGCGAAACTCGAGGGGCTGCAGAAGGACGGCGCGTTGCTCAAGGAAGAGGTCGGCGACGAGGACGTCGCCGGCGTCGTCGCGAAGTGGACGGGCATCCCCGTTTCGAAGCTGATGCAGAGCGAGCGCGACAAGCTGATCCACTGCGAAGAGCAGTTGTCGCGGCGCGTGATCGGGCAGAACGCCGCGGTGACGGCGATCGCGAACGCGGTGCGTCGCGCCGGTTCGGGACTCCAGGATCCGAATCGGCCGCTCGGGTCGTTCGTGTTCCTCGGGCCGACCGGTGTCGGCAAGACCGAACTCGCTCGCGCGTTGGCCGAGTTCTTGTTCGCCGACGAGAAGGCGCTCGTACGCATCGACATGTCGGAGTACATGGAGAAGCACTCGGTCGCGCGCTTGATCGGCGCTCCGCCCGGCTACGTCGGCTACGACGAAGGCGGCGAGTTGACCGAGGCCGTGCGTCGTCGTCCGTACTCCGTCGTGCTGTTCGACGAGATCGAGAAGGCGCATCCCGACGTGTTCAACGTGTTCTTGCAGCTGCTCGACGACGGCCGGTTGACGGACGCTCGGGGGCGCACCGTCGACTTCCGCAACACGATCGTGATCATGACGTCGAACCTCGGCTCGGACGTGCTCGCGAACGCGGGCGACTGGAGCGAGGAGCGCAAGAAGTCGGCGGTCAACGAAGTGCTCCGCCGCGCGTTCCGCCCCGAGTTCCTGAATCGCATCGACGAGATCATCCACTTCAACCGGCTCGAGCGTTCCGACGTCCGTCGGATCGTCGAGATCCAGTTCGAGCGGATCGCCGCACTGGCGCGAACGCGTGGCATCACTCTGTCGCTCGAACCGGCCGCCGCGGAAAAACTCGCGGACGCGGGTTTCGACCCGGTGTACGGCGCCCGGCCGTTGAAGCGAGTTCTGCAGGAGCGGGTCCAGAACGTGTTGGCTATGGAGCTGCTCGCGGGTCGGATCCACGACGGTCAGTCCGTCGTGGTGGACGTGGTGAAGGACGGATTCGTGATTCGGCCGACCGGAGCCCGTCCCGAGTTTCAGGAGCGAAACAAGTCCTGAAAGTCGCGGCGAAACGCAGCGTTGCCGTCCTGTCGCAGGTGGGTATACAATCCGGAACGATTCCCGAAACCGACGGTTCAGCCCGTTCGTGCGTCGGTCTGCCGCGAACGCACGCCGATGTACCTTCGGATCCAAGGTCCAGCGCCCGTCGCAACGACCTTGTGTGAAGGAGCCTCGATGTTCGTGTCGGCATCCAGTCCAAGTCGGTTGGCGCGATGGACTCGCGCGACTGCGGTCGTCGTCCTCGTCGGCGCTGCGTGGGGTCTACGTGGTGGATTCGAGTCCGATGTCGTCGTCGCCGCGGCGATGCCGACGTGGATCCTCGACACCGACCACGATGGACTGCCGGATGCGCAAGAGACGTACTTCCACACGGCGTCCACCGACCCCAAGCTGCAGACCAGCCCGTTCAACGCGGACACCGACGGGGACGGGCAGCCGGACGGATTCGAGTTCTGCCTGTCGTCCGGGACGTCCATCGTGTCGCCCGGCGTCACCTACGCCGCCGAGCCGAAGCTCGCGATCGCGAGCTACCAGGACGGTTCCTCGCTCGTCCTGACGTTCCTGCTGATGGCGAGCGACGTCTCGCTGATCGAGGACTTCAAGATCTTCGCGTCGACGCTCGTCAACGGGAAACCCATCCTCCTCGACGTCACGCAGGTGTGGATGAAGAGCATCCACTCCGTCGGGCTCGCGGTGCACGGCCAGCACGCGCTGTTCGTGTTCCAGGCGACCGCACCGATGGCTTTGATCGAAAGCTCGGATTCGCTCGGCATCGCCGCCGTCGCGAAGGTCGCCGGTCTGACGATCGGCGACGCTGCGACGTACACGGCCGCGAACGGCATCGCCTATCGATGGCGCCAGCAGCCGGCGGCCAACGGAGCGCTCGCGCTGTCCAGCGATTCGCAACAGGCCGAGCCGCAGGGCGACGGCGTGCCGGCCGGGTCGACCGTGAACCAAGTGTGTGGCTCGCAAGACGTCCAGGAACCGTCGGGCATCGACGGAGTCCTCACGTCGGTCGTCATCAGCGTCGGCTGCCAAGGCGGCAAGTGGTCGTGTCCGGGGAGCGTCTGCTCCATGACCGGCGCGGCGGGGCGGCCGAAGGTCATCCTCGACATCGACCTCCTGCTCGACTGACGCACCGTTCGCCGGTCGACGCCTCCTCGTCAAGGACGGCACTACCTCGTTCGTGAAGCGTTCGGCTTCACGCGCCGCGCTTCCGTTCCACACGCACCCGCGGCCGCCGGCAAGAGTCGGTGGTTGAACGCGAGCCGGCAACTCGGCCTTCACGTACGGCCCATCGAAAGTCCACCACGACGGAACCGTGCGCGAGCGCCGTACGTCAAAACGCCGATTGAAGTAACGCGATGAATGACGACAGCGACTTCGAACTGGTTCGGCGCTGTCAGTCGGCCGATCCGGAGGTCTACGAAGCCGCCTTTCGCGAGCTGTACGAGCGCTACCAAGAGCGCATCTACAACACGGCTCTGCGAGTGGTGGGCAACGGGACGGACGCTGCGGACGTGGCTCAGGAAGTCTTCCTGACCGTCTTCCGCAAGATCGGCGAATTCCAGTTCAACTCGCGGTTCTTCACCTGGCTGTACCGGATCACCGTGAACCTGAGCATCGATCGCAAGCGCCGGATCAATGCGGCTCCTCCCGTTGCCACTGAGCACGACGGTGAGGGGCTGGTGCTGGCGGCTCTGCCCGATCGAGAACCGAACAAGTCCGACGCGTACGCGGAGAACGAGTTCGTCGAGCGCCGGGTTCAGGCTTCGATCAGCCGGTTGAGCCCCAAGCTGCGGGCGATCGTCGTGCTGCGCTACGTCGAAGGCTTGGCGTACGGGGACATCGCCGACATCTTGTCGTGTTCGATCGGAACGGTGAAATCGCGCTTGAATCGCGCGCACCGGAATCTCGAACAACTGTTGCGACCGATCGTCGAAGAACTCGCGGGAAGGGGCGACGCATGAGCGAGTTCGACCACGACCCGATCGACGACGACGCCGTCCCGGACCACGACGACCCGGTGATCCAGTACGTCGACGGCGGCATGGACGCTGCCGCACGCATCGCGTTCGAAGCGCGTCTCGCGACGTCACCCGAGCTGCAGAAGGAAGTCCGTACCGCGCGCATCGTGCGCGGCCTGGTCGCGGGTCTTCCGCGCGCGAAGAGCGCGATGCCGCCGGTCGAAGCGCTGCTGGAGCGAATGGACGCGGAGCCGTCGCGTGAGTTGGGGCGGTTGCTGCGGGCCCTGCCGCGCGCAGCGGCTCCGGAGTCGCTCCGCGATCGCGTGTTCCGCAACATCAGGACGCTGTCGCCGCAACGCCTGCGCGCGATGCCGCCTCGGATCTGGTTCCGCGTCGCTGCGGCGGCGGTCGTTCTCGTGGCATGCGGCGTGGCGTTCGACGCCGGCCGGCCCGCGCGACCGGCGAAGGGACCGTTCCGCTTCTCGATCGAGATCCCGCAACGCACCCTGCCCGGCTTCAACGCGTCCGCCTTGCCACGCTTCCCCGCGTCGGTCGGATCGGGCGGCAGCCGTGGAGACCGCCGATGATGCGGTCATCGTGGAAGTTCCTGGCGTTGGTCGTGCTCGCCGTGACGGGCTGCGAACCGAGCGAGCCCGCGACGCCGAGCGCTCCGTTCACGTCGCACGCGACGTTGGCGTCGCTCGGCTTGAACATGTGCGCGACCCGCCGGTGGAGCGATTACTCGAGCGCCACGCCGATGACGCTGACCGAACGCGCGATCGACACCGCGAGCGGCGGCTGGTCGGTGACCCTGCTGTCGCTGAACGGCGAAGCCGTCGACGCGATCACCGATCCGGACGCACGGACCAAGGCGAAGAAGCTCGAGAAGCAACTCGCGGAGGGTCCGGGTCGCTACGTGATCCGCGGGCGCGATTTCCGGATCCGCAATTGGGATCTCTTCCTCGCGAACTACGGCTGGTCGCTGATCTCGTCGGACACGACGGTGGCGGGGCGCCCGGTGCACGTCGCCGACGTGTGGCCGTTGAACCCCGGTCGTCCGCACTACACGGTCTGGGTCGATCAAGAGACCCAGTTGACGCTGAAGTACCTCGAGTTCATGCCGACCGGCGAACTCGCGTCGGAGATGGAAGTCCTCGAGCTCGAGTGGAACCCCGATCTCTCGGGCGTCGCGTTGCGTCCGGAAGTCCAGAAGGCGACCGCCGACTCCCAATTCTGGTCGTCGGTGTCGTTCCAGACGTTCCACCTCGCGTACGTCCCGGCGGGATTCGCGCTGCTCGCGTCCGAGTCGTCCACGTTGAACGGCTCGATCGTGTTGACGCAGACGTTCTCGGACGGAGTTCAGGAAATCACGTTCGGGCAGTACGACCCGTACCCTCTGAATCCGCCCGACATGATCAGCGACACGGACGAGCCCATCTCGGTTCGCACGACCACGAGTGGCGCGCGAATCCAGGCCAGCTTCGACCTGCTCGGAACGGCGCTCCACGTCCACTCGAAGCTGACGACCGACGAAGTGATGAACGTCCTCGAGTCGATCACTCCGAACCCGTGATTCGGCCGCGCGCGCGTCGCGCACGCATCGATCCCGACCATCTCCCCGACCCTCGTTCCTGACATCGTCCCGCGGCGACGGCCGCGTGGATCGCCCGCTGGCTCAGGCGTCTCGTCCGCGATCGATCGCTCCGAACGAACGAGGGGTGCGCGCCAGCCGGCGGGCACCCCTCGTTCGCGTCCGACGTCGCTCGGCCGAGCCGGCGACGAGCAGAACGACCTTCGCGGTCACTTCTTCGGATAGGTCTTCAGGACGTAGTCCTTCCACTTGTCTTCGAGGTCGTTGATCGACCAGCCGAAGACGTCGCGGAACGCCGACTCGTCGTCCGGGTAGCCGCGGACCTTCTGGATGTACGAGTGGAACTCGTCGCGATGCTCCGTCATCAGGAAGTCGACGAGGCTCCACGACTTCGCGAGGTCCGCGTAGTCGAGGTCGTTCAGCTTCTTGCGGAAGATCTCGCCGAACGGGTGCGGCGTCTCGGTCGCGCCCGCGATGATGTCGTGGCAGACGAGGCGCAGGTGCGAGTCCGAGTTCTTGCTCGCGATCTCGGTCCGGCCGGCGTACTTGGTGTTCGTGCTGTGCCAGAGTTCGTTGACGCCGAACTCCATGATCGCGGTGTACGCGCCGAAGCCTTCGGTCAGCCAGTTCCGTGCGCCACCCGACGAG
>JAEUIB010000303.1 GCA_016795255.1 Planctomycetota bacterium | reverse complement strand
GCCAACCTGGCGGAGCTGCGGCCGCCGCCGCCTCCGCCTGCGTTCGCGCCCGGCACCCGCGTGGCCACGCTGGCGACGGTGATCGCGAGCGAAGCGAAGAAGAGCTTCGACATGCTCATCGCGATGACCTCCATGAAGTTGAGACGAATGGAACACGCGCCCGCACCGAACCCGAACGGCGCCGTTCGGTTCACGCCGGTCGGAACGCGCTCGCCCACGTTATCGGCCCGGACCGTTGCAAGGTCGCATCATTCCTAGGGCTGCCCCCGCCCCAGCGGGGGGTGCCTCGGCACGCCGCGGTTCCCGCCGACGGCGGTCGATTTGCGCTAATCGCGCTCGTCGCGCTCGGATTCCTCGGACTCGGTCGCGTCGCCACCCGACGCGCCGCCCTTCCCCCCGCCGATGTAGCCGTTGCCGGCGGCGTCCGCGGCGAGCTCCGGACTCAGCTCCGCGCCGGTCAGCACCTTCGGCAACACCTTCGGCGGCTTGATCGTCCCGCGGAAGCGCTCGAGGTGTTGGCGCAGCGTCGCGGTGCGTTCCGGGCGCTCGTACGCGAGGTTCCGCGTCTCGCCGACGTCGGCGCGCAGGTCGTACAGCTCGACGTCGAGTTCGTAGTCGCGCAGTTGCGACAGTGCGAGCTCGAAGCGCTTGCCCGGCCGCAACACGGTTCCCGTCGCGCACAGCGCGAGCGGCGAACGGCGTGTCTTGTTGTCGACGAACTTCTCGCCGTCGGTGCGGATCGCGAACGCGAGGCGCTGCATGTGGTAGCCGGACGACAGCATCGTCCAGCGTTCGGTCGACGTCGCGGTCGCGGGTGCGAGCAGCGCGTGGAACGACGGCTCCTGGACCGGGATCCCGGAGTGGTCGACGCCGACGAGGTCGAGCATCGTCGGCATCAGACCGACCAGCGACACGACGTCCCCGCGTCGAGTCCCGGCTGCGACGCCCGGCGCACGGACGATCAGCGGGACGTGCACCTGACCCTCGTACGTCGTGATGCCGTGGTTGAACCACGCGTGATGCTCGAGCATCGATTCGCCGTGGTCCGCGACGACGACGATCGCCGTGTCGTCCTTCGCACCGAGCGCGTCGAGGGCGTCGATGAACTCGCCGACGATGCGATCGGCGTGCATGATCTCGGCGTCGTAGCGCGCGACGTAGCCCTTGCCGTTGCCCTTCTCCTGCTCGTGCCAGACGTGCGCGACGATGCCGTCCAGATAGGACACCGTGTTGCGGCGCAGGTCGGTGTCCGGCGCGGCCGTGTACAGCGGATCGCTGCGCAGCGGCTTCAAGTCCTCGGGCCGCGGCGTGTACGGCGAATGCGGCTCGACGATGTGGACGTAGGCGAAGTGACGCTTGCCGTCGGCGCGCAGTTCGCGGATCCGCTGCAGCGCAGCCGCCGTCACGAGCTTGCCGTCCGCGCCTTCCGCGCTGCGGTTGGCGTTCGGCACGAACGTCAGCGCTTCGAAGCCCTGAGCGAAGTCGAAGTCCTTCGTGATCATGGCGTTCGCCGACCAGCCGACGTTGACGAACCCGGCGTCCTTCGTGCACTCCGCCAGCGTGCGGAACTCCGGCAGCAGTTTGGTCATCGTCTTGACGATGCCGGTCGAACGCGGGAACAGGCCGGTGAACAGCGACGCGACCGCCGGCGTCGTCTGCGGCTTCGGCGACATGCACTGCTCGAACAGCACGCCGGTGGACGCGAACGCGTCGAGTCGCGGCGACGTGTTGCGCGCGTAGCCGTAGCACGACAGGTGGTCCGCGCGCAGCGTGTCGATCAGCACGACGACGAGGTTCTTCGCGACCGGCAGTTCCGCGCGCGGCGGGCTCGGCAACGGCGCGAGCGCCGCGGATTCGCGCACGTCGCCGGCCGTCGGCGCCCGCGCGAGGACGACGGACCCGGCGGCCGCGAGCAGCGTTCCGATCAGCACGCACCACGCCGTGACGTCGTGCTGCAGGCGCGCGCGCGCCGGTGGCCGCAACCACATCCACGCCGCGACGACCGCGGCGAGGCCGCACGCCGCTGCACAGAACCACCCGAGCTCGGGACCGCGGACGTCCTCGAGCTTGCGGAAGGCCTCGACGCCGAGCGCGAGTCCCGGCAACGCCGGCGCCAGCACGCGGACCAGTCGCTCCGCGACCAGATCGACGAACGCGCAGAACAGCCCGCAGACGAACGCGGTCGCTCCGGCCGCGAGCACGACGGCGATCCAATACCGGGTGAACACGTCGTCGGGGAGCGCTCGTGTCGCCGCGTTGTCGATGCGCACCGAGAGCAGCGCCTCGAGCGCATGCAGCGCGAGCGCGAGCGGCAATGCCCGTGCGATGCACGTCCCGACCCGCAGGACGACATGGATCGATCGACTTCGCGTCATCACGCCGGCATCCATCCCAAGTCCGACCTCCACCAGCAGTCGAGCCGCACAGGTTAGCGGCAGGACGCGCGGTCGGTATGGTGCGCGTCATGAGTGCGCTCCGGATCCTGCACGTGTTGTCGCACGGCGAAGTCACCCGAGGCGGGGCTTTCCAGGCCTTGTGGCTCGCGCGCGCCCAACGCGAAGCCGGCCACGACGTCCACGTCGTGTTCAACGCCGAGCCCACGGAGCCGCCCCATGCGACGTTCGCTCCGTTCGCCGCCGCCGGCATCCCGCTGCAGCCGTTCGCGATGGCCAACGTCCGTGAACTGCTGCGCTTCCGACGACGGTTGCGCGAACTCCGACCCGACGTCGTCCACGTCCATCGCGACACGGCGTTGCTGTTCGTCTGGTTCGCGTCGGTCGGCATGGACCTTCCAGCGCTCGTGTCGCAGCGCGGCACCACGCACGCGTTCACGAGTCCGCTGGTCCGGCGCGTGCATCGGTCGCCGCGCGTGCATCGGATCATCGCCGTCGCGCAGGCGGTCAAGGACGCGCTCGTGGGGTTCGGCGTCGACGCCGCGAAGATCGACGTCGTCTACGGCTCGTTCGACGTCGATCGATTCGGTCCGAGCGCCGGCGATCGCACTCGCGTGCGCAGCGAACTCGGCATCGACGCATCGACCTTGCTCGTCGTCCAGGTCGGCCACCTGAACCGCAAGAAGGCGCCTCGGACGTTCGTGCGTTCGATCGCCGCGCTGACGAAGCTCGTGCCGAAGACCGTCGGCATCCTCGTCGGGAAGGGCAAATTGCGCGGTCCGTGCGAGGAACTCGCCGCCGAGCTCGGACTCGGGGATCGCCTGCGCCTGCTCGGCTTCCGGCGCGACATCCAGGACATCTATGCGGCCGCCGACGTCGTCGTCTGTTCGTCGACCGACTCCGAAGGCCTCACCGGCGTGCTGCGCGAAGCGCTGGCCATGGAACGCCCGGTCGTCGCCACCGCCGTCGACGGCAATCCGGAGCTCGTGCGGCCCGGCGAGACGGGATCGCTGGTCCCACCGCGCGATCCCGACGCCATGGCCCACGCGATCGCGGAACTCGCGGCCGACCCCGAGAAGGCGGCGGCGATGGCTCGCGCCGGGCGCCAGCTCGTGCTGTCGCTGATGCATCCGGACGTCCGCGTCGCTCGCACGGAAGCCGTCTATCGCGCGGTGCTCGCGGCGCGACGTCGCGACGCGTAGTCGTCGCGATCAGCGCACCAGGTTCGCCGTCCACTGCAGTTCGCGCTCGATCAATTGCGGGAGCGTCGTCGCTCCCATCTCCGCGCGTTCGGCGCTCGGCAGGACGTCGAACGTGTAGGTCTCGACTTCGAGTGTCGTCGGCACACCGGAGCGCCGGACCGCGGCGAGGAGCGCTTCGGTCTCGTGGCGCGTCGTCGTCAATCCGCCGCGCGGCGCCGCGAACACGGGGACGTGGAAGTGCGAGCGCACCCGCACCGCATCGCGCGCGACCGTGCCCGCGTCCCACGCGCGGAAGAACACGTCGAGGTCCGGGTACGACTCGATCATGCCGTCCCGTCGGTGGAGGCTCGTCTGATGGAAGTACCGCGGCTCGACGAAGCCGCGCAGTCGCTCGAGTCCCGCCGCGTTGCTGCCCGGCGATTCGACCTCGAGGGCCGCCGTGACTTGGATCTTGCCGAGCGTGATGCCACGCTCGCGCAGCCGCGCGAACGACGTCGCCGCGTCGGCTCCCGCCACGGCTTCGTGGCACGCGTCGAGGCAGACTCCGAGCACGGCGCGTCGGGGATCGGCGCGGTCTTGCAGCAGTCCCTCGATCCACGCGATCGCGTCCTCGACGGTCTGCAGCTCGCCGTACGGCTCGGGCTCGAGCGCGAGCACGATCCGGCGGCCGCTGATGCGCTCGAGCTGGAGCAGCGCCTCGGCGGTTTCGCGCAGGTTGCGAATCGCCGCGTCACGCGCGTTCCGATCCAGCGCACTCGCCAATCCGATCGGCACCGTCGAGATCGATCCGACGACGCCGAGCGGCAGCAACTCGGCGAGCACGGAAGCGCAATCGAGCGTGTACTCGACGCGCGCGCGGTCGTCCCACGCCGGCGCGAACACGCGCTCCTTGACGCGCGCGTCGTGGAATCCGCGATACGGGAACGCGTTCAGCGTCAGAGCGAACAACCCGTTGCGCGCGAGCGCGCGCCGCAACTCCATCGCGGCGCGCGGATCGTGACGCAGCTCGTTCGCGAGCGGCGCCGGCAGCCACATGCCGGCCCCCATCGCGCGCTCCGGGGTCACCGCACGCGCGACCGGGCCCGTGATCGTGTCCAGCGCGTGCACCAACGCGTCGAGCGACTCGGTCGCGTGCACGTTCATGCTGTAGGTGAGGTGATGGCCGCTGCCGACTCGTGCGGCGTCCATCAGGTCGACCCCGCGAGCGCCGCGCGCAAGGCCGCAGCGGTCGTCACCGGAGCCTTGCAGCTCGAACCGACGCAGACGTACGCGGTCGCGCGGCCGTCGATCGGCGACTTCCCTTCCAGCACGGGGACGTCCCCCGCTGCGGCGCGCACGACGAACACGCCGGGCCGGAACGTCTCGCTCACGACGGCGGCGAGGTCGTCCGCTCCCGGCTCGCCGACGATCACGACCGCCGTCGGCGGCGTGACCAGCAGGTCGAGCGCTTGCAGCATGCGACCGAACCCGTGGGGCGTCTCCCGCAGCAACGGAGCGACGCTGGCCACGGTCCCCCACGCGGCATCCAGCCGCTGCGCGTCGCCGGTCAGCGCGTACGCGCGGACGAGGTTCGCCGCCATCGTCGAGTTGCCCGACGGCACGGCGTTGTCGTACGGATCCTTCGAGCGCGCGAGCATCGCTTCCTGATCCGACGCGACCAGGTGGTAGCCGCCGGCCGGATCGGCGAAGCGAGCGTCCACGGTCGCGACGAGCCGCAGCGCGGTCGTCATCCATCGCGGGTCGGCCGACACCGCCGACAGGTCGAGGAGCGCCTCGATCAAGTTGGCGTAGTCGGGCAGGAACCCGCCGACGCGCGCCTTCCCGGCTCGATAGGTGCGCAGCAGGCGCAGTTCGCCGTTGCTCTCGAATCCGAACGTGTCGAGCACGAACGTCGCCGCGGCGACGGCCGCGTCGACGTAGCGCGGTTCACGCAGCGCGGCACCGCACCGCGCCAGCGCCGAGATCATCAGGCCGTTCCATTCGACGAGGATCTTGTCGTCCTGTCCGGGGCGCACGCGCGTCGCTCGGGCGGCGAGCAACGCGCGGATCGCACCGGCGCACGCGGCGCGTTCCGCTTCGTCGCCGGTCTGATGCAGCACGTTCGTGCCGTGCTCGAAGTTCGCACCGCGATCGACGCCGAACAACGCCGCGGCGCGCTCCGCGTCCTTCGCGCCGAGGACCGCGTCGAACTGCGCGCGCGTCCACGCGAAGAACTTGCCCTCCTCGCCCTCCGAGTCCGCATCCTGCGCACAATGGAACGCGCGCTCGGAACCTCGCATCTCGAGCAGCGCCCAGTCGAGCGTCTCCCGCGCGATGCGGGCGAACAGCGGGTCCCCGGTCACTTGGAACGCTTCGGCGTAGACCGGAGCGAGCAGCGCGTTGTCGTAGAGCATCTTCTCGAAGTGCGGGACCAGCCAGTGATCGTCGGTCGAGTAGCGGTGGAAGCCGCCGCCGAGCTGGTCGTAGATGCCGCCGTAGGCCATCGAGCGAAGGGAGTGCGTGACGATCGTCCGCACGCGCGGCGACGGCCGCCGAGCCTCCAACCGCAACAGCAACGCAAGGTCCATCGCGTGCGGGAACTTCGGCGCACTGCCGAAGCCGCCGTCGGTCGCGTCGAACGACGCGTCGAGCGCCGCGACGGCGCGCTCGAGCAGTTCCGGGCCCACGTCGGAGCGCGTTCCGGCGACCGGCGCCGCCTCCGCCTGGACGTGCTTCACCAATTCATCGGCGCTCTCGACCGCACGCGCGCGCTGGTCGCGCCAGATCCGGTCGATCGACGTCAGCACCGACGTGAAGCCGGGACGCCCCCACCGATCGACGGGTGGGAAGTACGTCCCGCCGTAGAACGGCTTCTTGTCGGGGGTCAGGAACACCGACAACGGCCAGCCGCCCTGCCCGGTCAGCGTGATCACCGCCTTCATGTAGATCTCGTCGACGTCCGGGCGTTCCTCCCGATCGACCTTGACCGACACGAAGTTGCGATTCAGCAACGCGGCGATCGCGTCGTTCTCGAACGACTCGTGCGCCATCACGTGGCACCAGTGGCACGACGAGTACCCGATCGACAGGAAGACCGGCTTGCCCTCCGCTTCGGCCTTCGCGAACGCCTCGGGGCCCCACGGATACCAGTCGACCGGGTTGTCCTTGTGCTGGAGCAGGTACGGACTGGTCTCGTGCTCGAGTCGGTTCATGTGCGATCTCGTCGGGGAGGGCGCGGGAAGCAGGTCGGCCGCCGGGCAAGCTTGTAGCACGCCCCGACCAGGACGGCAGGAACGGCGGTCCGGGTCCGCGCGGCCGAAACGCGACATTCAGGCCGCCGAGTTTTCGTTTGTGGTCGAGCCCTGGCTCGGCAAAACTGTCGAGTTCTCGCGCCGCAAGCGAGAACCCATGCAACGAAGTCGATCCAGCGCCCTACGTCCTTCGGTCCGCACCGCCGGTGCGGTGTCGGACGTTCCCGCACGTGCATCGCAGCTGCACGCCGCGTGGGTGCGGGAAAGCCCCGACGCTCCGAGGAGATCCACACCATGGCGAAGCCTCTGCTCTCCCTCTACTTCCACGGCTACGAGCTCGAGGGCCCGATCCTGCGGTCCGCTCGCAAGTCGGTCGACAAGAACACCGCCGACGCCGCGCCGACCCGCCGCTCGTTGCCGGCCGTGCTGCGGCTCGCGAACAGCCTCGGCACCGCGGTCCACCTCAGCCTGACGAACGAGCGCCTGCTGCGCGCGCTGTCCGATCCCGCGGAGAAGAAGGCGCTGACCGACGGTCTGTCGCGCGGCAAGCTGCTGCCGGTGCCGACGTCCGGGCTCGGGTGCGAGCAGAAGCTGCTGTCCCTCGTCGAGATCTCCGACGACGTCCGCATGAACGTCGACCTGTGGAAGCTCGCGTTCATCACGCCGCCGTTCGCGGCGATCCCGCGCACCGAAGCGCGCACGACGCTGTGGAGCGCCGACCCGGCGGCGGCGCTCGCGCGTGAATCCGGCGCGTTCCGCGGCGATGCGGCCGTCCTCGGCATCAGCCTGTTCGGCATCGAGAGCGGCCCGGATCCCGAGGCCGCGCTCGCACGGCTCGGCGACCACCTGAAGACGCGCAACGACGTGAAGCTCGCGCAGCCGACGCAGGGACGCATGGGCGCGGTCGACAAGTTCGTCACCGAGATCCTGACGCACGGCGCTCGCGTCCCCGCGTTCGGCGGTGACACCGCGACGCCGTTCGACGTGAAGGTCGAGGGCTATCCGCTCGACCTGATGCGACTCGTCGCCGCCGACGCGCTGGCCGCACGCAGCCTGGCGCCGCACGGCCGGACGCTGATCGACGCGCAGTACGCCGCCGACGCGATCGACCCGGTCATCGGCCGCGGCCTGTGGCTGCGCCGGCTGTACCGCGCGGCGTTCCCGGACGGCACGACGAAGAGCGATCGCTTGCGCCACCAGCTCGCGTGCGCGGTCGCGCTGACCACCTCGCTGCTGCACGACACGAAGGCCGGCGAGGGCACGATCGGCCTC